>DATFFV010000345.1:0-3377 GCA_035249885.1 Gammaproteobacteria bacterium
CGCCGTCAAGCTCGCGACGGAACGCGGCGCGGCGCTCGTGCCGCCGTTCGATCATCCGGACGTCGTTGCGGGGCAGGGGACGCTGGGGCTCGAGCTCGGCCGTGCGGCACGCGCACGGCGCGTCGAGATCGAGGCGCTCTACGTGCCGTGCAGCGGCGGCGGACTCGTCGCGGGCTGCGCGCTCGCCATCAAGGAGGAGTTCCCGGGTTGCGAGGTCTATGCCGTCGAGCCGCGCGGTTTCGAGGACACGGCCGCCTCGCTGGCCGCGGGCGAGCGGCGCGCCGTGAAGCGCGGCGGGGCGACGCTTTGCGACGGGCTCAAGGCCGCGATGCCGGGCGCCATCACGTTTGCGATCAATCGTCGCGAGCTCGAGGGAGCACTCGCCGTCGACGACGACGAGGTTCGGCGGGCGATGGTCTTCGCTGCGTTGCATCTCAAAGTCGTGCTCGAGCCGTCGGGTGCCGCGGCGCTGGCCGCGATTCTTGCGAACCCGCCGCAAGGGCGGCGCACCATCGCGGTAGTCCTTTCGGGGGGTAACGTCGACTCCGACCTGCTGGCGAAGGTGTTGGCCGGCGCGCCCTAACCTCGCGGAAATAGACCATAATGCGGGGCGACCGCTTCTCCGCGGTTCCGTTAGGGGTGGGGATGCAGCTGCGGCAGATCGCGCGACTCGATGACTGGTACCGGTTCGACGATACGGGCACGCTGTTCATCACCGGCCTCCAAGCCATTGTCCGCCTGCTGCTTGCCCAGGGTTACCGCGATCGACTCGCGGGCCTCAATACGGCCGGTTTCGCGTCGGGCTATCGAGGCTCACCGCTCGGCGGGCTCGATCGCGAGCTCTGGCGCGCCGCTCCGCCGCTGACGGCCGCGGGGATCAAATTCCAGCCCGGGCTCAACGAGGATCTCGCCGCGACGTCGATCTGGGGCACGCAGCAGGCGAACCTGTTTCCGGGCGCGCGCTGCGACGGAGTCTTCGGCCTCTGGTACGGCAAGGGGCCCGGCGTCGACCGTTCCGGCGATCCGTTCAAGCACGGCAACGCGGCCGGCACGTCGAAGCACGGCGGCGTGCTCGCCGTGGCCGGCGACGATCACACCTGCAAGTCGTCGTCGTTGCCGCACCAGAGCGAGTACGCCTTCGTCGACGCGTCGATGCCCGTGCTCAACCCCGCCGACGTCAAAGAGATCGTCGAGCTCGGTCTCTACGGTTACGCGCTGTCGCGCTTCAGCGGCTGCTGGGTCGGTCTCAAGGTAACGCAGGAGACGGCCGACGCGACGCAGAGCTTCGCCTTGTTGCCCCAGAGTCTCGACATCGTCACGCCCGAGTTCGCGATGCCGCCGGGCGGGCTCAACATTCGCTGGCCCGATCCGCCGAACGACCAGGAGTTCAGGCTCCAGCGCTATAAATTACCCGCGGCGCTCGCGTTCGCGCGTGCCAACTCGCTCGACCGCACGGTCATCGACAGCCGCTATCCGCGCTTCGGCATCGTGACGACGGGCAAGGCGCATCTCGACGTGCTCCAGGCGCTCGAGGATCTCGGCATCGATCGCGCGCGTGCGGGCGAGGTCGGCATCAAGCTCTTCAAGGTCGGCATGAGCTGGCCGCTCGAGCCCGAGGCGATCCGGCGGTTCGCCGAAGGGCTCGAGGAGATACTCGTCGTCGAGGAGAAGCGCGGCCTCGTCGAGGGCCAGCTCAAGGAGCAGCTCTACAACTGGCAAGCGGCGCGCCGGCCGCTCATCGTCGGTAAGCGCGACGAGCGCGGCGAGTGGTTGCTCCCCGTCAACGGCGAGCTCACTCCGGCGCTCATCGCGCGCGTGCTCGCGAAACGCATTCGGCGTTTCCACTCGAGCACGGACATCGAGGAGCGCGTACGCTTCCTCGAGCTGCAAGAGCGACGCTTGGCTGCGGTCTCGGCCGAGGTCCAGCGCCTGCCGCACTTCTGTTCGGGTTGTCCGCACAACACCTCGACGCGCGTGCCCGAAGGCAGTCGCGCCATCGGCGGCATCGGCTGCCACTTCATGGCCGCGTGGATGGATCGCGACACGGTGACGTTCACGCAGATGGGCGGCGAGGGCGCCACGTGGATCGGGCAGGCGCCGTTTACGGCGACCGAGCACGTGTTCCAGAACTTGGGCGATGGAACCTACGCGCACTCGGGCACGCTCGCGATCCGCGCCGCCGTCGCAGCAGAGGTCAACATGACCTACAAGATCCTGTTCAACGATGCCGTCGCGATGACGGGCGGCCAGCCCGTCGAAGGGCACCTTACCGTCGCCGACGTCGCGCAGCAGCTCGTGGGCGAGGGCGTGAAGCCGATCATCGTCGTGACCGACGAGCCCAAGAAGTACGCGGGCGGTGGCGGCCTGCCGCCGTCGGTGACTGTCCATCATCGGCGCGAGCTCGAGCGGCTGCAGCGCGAGCTGCGCGACGTGCGCGGGGTGTCGGCGCTCATTTATGACCAGACCTGCGCCGCGGAGCTGCACCGCAAGCGCAAGCGCGGCTCGGTCCCGACGCCGGATCGCCGCGTCGTCATCAACGAGCTCGTTTGCGACGGCTGCGGCGATTGCAGCGTGCAATCGAACTGCCTGTCGGTCGTGGCGCTCGAGACCGAGTTCGGCCGCAAGCGGCGCATCAACCAGTCGTCGTGCAACCAGGACTTCAGCTGTTTGAATGGGTTCTGCCCGAGCTTCGTGACGCTGCGCGGCGCGAAACGCACGTCGCCGCGGCCGCTGGCTACGGCTGCCGTACCGAGCTTGCCGTCGCCGCCGCAGGCGCCGCTCGACGGCGTCTATAACGCCTTGATCGCCGGCGTCGGCGGCACGGGCGTCATCACGGCCAGCGGGTTGCTCGGGCTCGCGGCTCACCTCGAGGGCAAAGCCGTCGTGCAGCTCGATCAGACGGGGCTCGCGCAGAAGTACGGCGCCGTGCTCTCGCACGTGCGTATCGCGGCGGACGCGACGCGCCTGCACGGGATGCGGATTCCCGCGGGCCAGGTCGATCTGCTGCTCGGCGCGGATCTGGTCGTCGCGGCCGGCAAAGAGCCGCTCTCGATGCTCGCGACCAACCGCTCGGCGGTCGTCGTCAATACGTACGAGGAGATGCCGTCGGACTTCATCCGCGATCGCGACTTCGCCTTCCCGGGCCAGGCGCTGCTCGGCGCGTTGCGCGCCGCGGGACGCGGCGACGCGCTCGCGACGCTCGACGCCACGCGGCTGGCTTCGGCCCTGCTCGGCGACAGCATCGGCGCCAACGTGCTCATGCTCGGGTTCGCGTTCCAACGCGGCTGGCTGCCCGTGTCTGGCGAGTCGCTGTACCGCGCGCTCGAGCTCTACGGCCGAAACGTCGACGAGAACAAGCGTGCGTTCGATTGGGGCCG
>DATFFV010000346.1:0-12598 GCA_035249885.1 Gammaproteobacteria bacterium
CACGACGAAGCCGAAACCGAAGCCGCGCAAGCAGCGAGCGATCCACGCGATGATTTCTGGGTCCGTATTGGTGATTCGAAGGGTGCCGCCGCTGTAGCTCCCCTCGGCGTCATAGATTCCGGCGAGAAAGCCGGCCGACCATTCCCGCGACGGAGCGCTCGGCCAGGCGATCAGCGCGCGGATCGTTTGGACGTTCGAACGCGCGTGCGTGCGAATCGCGTGCACTGCCCTGCGTCCGCCGAAGGCGCTCTGAAACATGAACTCCTGCGTATAGACCTCCCATCGGCGCAGATAATCTTGCGTCCGCTCGAGCGCTTCCTTGTCGCAGAGCGCCAGCCGAAATTGATGCTGGTCGGCACTCGCCCTGCCCGTGCGCTGGTAGCGGTAGAAACCCAGGAGGCCGTCGCCACGAATGACGCCGCACAGGTAGCCAACCCGGTAGTCGCCACCCTTGATGGCAGGGTGCGCGAAAGCACCCGTCCCCATGAGCTTGTTGTTGGGGGTTAGATGCGCTCGACGCGCACCGCCCTGCTGCGCCCCGGAAACGAACTTCCAGCCGCGCTCTGTGAGGAAGCGGTGGTCCGGTCCCGCCACGAGGCTCGTGCCGTCCTCGAGCGTGATTCGATAGGCGGGCCTGATCACGCTCCAATGCGCGAGCACCCGCGACTTCACGTAGCGCCGATACCAGCCCTGCCGCGCGGTGCCATAGAGCGCGTTCCCGGGACGCACTTCCGCGATCGGGCGGGTGCTCCCATCAGCCATGAGAACAGGGGTGTCGCCCTGTGTGCAGTAGACGCACCCGTGCTCACAACCTCGATATGGATTGATCGATTGCGTAAACGGAATGTCGGGCGAGCGGTTACGCACGATGATGCTGCGCGACGTGTCGGGCTCCGTGGTCGTCGCGAGGGGCGGCAACGGTTCCTCGAGGATGCCCCAGCCATCGTCGGCGGCCTCCGCGCGCTTCGAGACGAAGCGGCCGGGCGGATTCGAAGCCGCGCCACGGCCTTCATACACGAATCTCGGATCAACCGGAGGCATGGGCCCAGTGTACTGGTTGTATATACAGTTACAAGCCGTGGCTAACTAGGCGAGGACGTGGGCATGAATGTCTCAATATTTATCGGCGGCTCGGCGCGGTTGCTAGGGTAAGCGGCGGAGTTTGTGGCACTTTGCAGTCGGTAAGAGAATCAAACCGTGCCGAACCACCGCCTACTCATCATCGACGACGACGTCCGGCTTGCCGAGATGCTCGTCGAGTATCTGACGCCCGAGGGCATCGAGCTCACGAGCGTGGCTTCGGGCATTCAGGGCCTGCGCAACGCCCAGCGGGAGAACTACGACCTCATCATTCTCGACGTGATGTTGCCGGGGCTGTCGGGTTTCGACGTGCTCAAGCAGCTGCGCGAAGCCGGCTCGAAGGCGCCCGTGCTCATGCTCACGGCGCGCGGCGACGACGTCGATCGCATCGTCGGCCTCGATCTCGGCGCCGACGACTATCTGCCGAAACCCTTCAACCCGCGCGAGCTGCTCGCGCGCATCAAGGCAATCCTGCGCCGCACCTCCGAGCCCGACGGCGACGAGCCCGTCGAGCTCAAAGTCGGCGACCTGCGCGTGAACCTGCGGCGCCGCGAGGCGTGGCTCGGCGAGAACACGCTCAAGCTCACGAACGCGGAGTTCGTGATCCTCGTGACGCTCATGCGCTCGCCGGGCGACGTGGTGTCGCGCGAGGCGTTGACGCGCACGGCGCTCGGGCGGCAATTGCTGCCCGACGACCGCAGCCTCGACACGCACATCAGCAACCTACGCCGCAAGCTCGGCAGCGAAGCCGATGCCGACGTTCTAATCCGCAGCATCCGTGGCAGCGGTTACGTGCTCGTTCCGCCGCAGGCATAGCCGTGGGTCTGTTCTGGAAAATCTTCGTCTCGTTCATGATCGCCATGACGATCACGTCCGTCGGCGCGATCTACGTGACCTACCGGATCGTGAGCCGGCCGCTCACGCAAGCCGATTTCGAGGGACGCCCCGAAATTATCAACGAGGTCGCGGCGGCGCTCGCGCGCGGCGGCGAGCGCGGGCTCAAGACATGGCTTCGCGAGAATCCGCGGCCCGCTCCCGGCATCGTGCTGCTCGTGACGAACGAGCGCGGCGACGAGCTGCTCGGCCGCGCGATGCCGGGTGAGGTGGCGCGGCTCCTCAGGACGCGGCCCCCGGGCCCGCGTCCCAACCGGCCGCCGAATTTCACACCCGTGCAGTTGACGCCGACGATCACGGATCAGCGCACCGGCGAGGTGTATGACCTCAGGTTCGAGACCGCTCCCGTGACGATCTTCGGCATCCTCGTGTGGCCCGGCACACCGCTCGCCGTGTTGTCGATCGCGATCGTCGCGGCGGCCGTGGTGTCGCTGCTGCTCGCCCGCTATTTGTCCTCGCCGATCGTGCGCTTGCAGAAGGCGAGCCGGTCGCTGGCTGCCGGAGCACTCGACACGCGCGTGGGCGCGCCGGTCACGCGCCGCGGCGACGAGGTCGGCACGCTCGCGCGCGACTTCGATGCGATGGCCGAGCGCATCCAAGCTCTGGTCGTCGCGAAGGAGACGCTGCTGCGCGACGTCTCGCACGAGCTGCGCTCGCCGCTCGCGCGGATTCGCATGGCGCTGGCGCTCGCCGAGCGGCGCGTCGGCGCCGAATCCCAACCCGACCTCGCACGCATCGAGCGCGAGGCCGAGCGCCTCGACGCGCTCGTCGGTCAAGTCATGACGCTGACGCGGCTGCGTACGACGAGCGAGCCGCGGCGCGACTTCGTGCGGCTCGACACGCTCGTCGGCGGCGTCGTCGACGACGCTCGCTTCGAATATCCCGATGCTCGAGTCGACTACACGACGAGCGGCGAGGTGCTGCTGCGCGGCGATGCCGACGGGCTCAAGAGCGCCGTCGAGAACGTCGTGCGCAACGCGCTCATCTACGGCGATCGCAGCAAGCCGATCGAAGTAGTGCTCGGCACCGACGCGGGCAAAGCGACGGTTCGTGTGCGCGATCGCGGCCCGGGCGTGCCCGAGGCCGAGCTCACGCGGATCTTCGAGCCGTTCTATCGCACCGACAAGAGCCGCGACCATCGCGTCGACGGCCAGGGTATCGGCCTCGCGATCACGGCGCGCGTGACGGAGCTACACCGCGGCACCGTGACAGCCGCGAATCGCGCCGACGGCGGCCTCGAGATCAAGATCGAGCTTCCCCTCGCCCCCGAACCTGCGGCCTAGAGGTTGTAGCCGCGCTCCTCGTGCGACACGAGGTCGAGGCCCTCATTCTCCTGCTCCGCCGAGACGCGCAGCGGCACGATGACGTTGACGACCTTTAGGATCACGAACGTGGCGATGCCGCACCACGCGACCGTCGCAACGGCGCCGATGAGCTGCATCACGAGCTGCTGACCGATCGTCACGCCTTCGGGCAAGCCGAGGCCGTCGAACGCCGCGGCCGAGAACACGGCCGTGAGCAAGAGCCCCGTGAAGCCGCCGACGCCGTGCACCGGGAACACGTCGAGCGAGTCGTCGATCTTGAGCTTGCGCTTGATGAACTGCGTCGCGAAGAAACAGATGACGCCGGCCGCGAGGCCGATGATGAGCCCGCCCATGGGCCCCACGAAGCCCGACGCCGGCGTGATCGTACCGAGGCCTGCGACCATGCCCGTCACCCCGCCGAGCACGCTGGGCTTGCCGAACTTGAGCCACTCGAGGCTCATCCACGCGGTGGCGCCGGCCGCCGCGGCGACGTGCGTCGCGAGCATGGCCATGCCCGCAGCGCCGTTCGAGGCGAGCGCGCTGCCCGCGTTGAACCCGAACCAGCCGACCCAGAGCAGCGCCGCACCCGTCACGGTCATCGTGAGGTTGTGCGGCGGCATCGGCGCGCTCGGGAACCCGGTGCGCTTGCCGATGACGACCGCCGCGACGAGCGCCGCGACGCCCGCGTTGACGTGCACGACCGAGCCGCCCGCGAAGTCGCGGAAACCGCGCGTATAGAGCCAACCGTCGGCGGCCCAGACCCAGTGGGCCACGGGGATGTAAACGATCACGAGCCACAGGACCGAGAACAACAGCATCGCCGAGAAGCGCGTGCGCTCGGCGAAGCCGCCGATGATGAGCGCGGGCGTGATGATCGCGAACGTGAGCTGGAACATCGCGAACACGGTCTCGGGGATAGCGCCACTCACGGTGTCGAGCTCGACGCCGCGCATCCACAGCTTCGACAGCCCGCCGATGAGGCCGCTGCCTTCGCCGAACGCGAGCGAGTAGCCGAAGATCACCCAGATCAGCGTCACGACGCAGGTCAGCGCGAAGCACTGCATGAGCACCGACAGCACGTTGCGCGTGCGCACGAGCCCGCCGTAGAACAGCGCGAGCCCCGGCAGCGTCATGAGCAGCACGAGCGCCGTGGACGTGAGCATCCAGGCCGTCGCGCCGGTGTCGATGGTTTGCGCCACCGCCAGTGCCGGACTTGAGATCGCCGCGAGCGCGACTAAAGCACTCAGTGTCTTTTTCATGTTCCCCCCCGGAAACAATTTGTTTTTCTAGATCGCCTGATCCCCGGTTTCACCGGTACGAATGCGGTAGACCTCTGTGAGCTCGGTCACGAAGATCTTGCCATCGCCCACCTTGCCGGTCTTCGCCGCGGCGATGATCGCCTCGATGACGCGCTCGACGAGCTCGTCGGTGACGGCCACCTCGACTTTGACCTTCGGCAGGAAGTCCACGACATATTCCGCGCCGCGATAGAGCTCGGTGTGGCCCCGTTGGCGGCCGAACCCTTTGACCTCGGTGACGGTCATACCTTGCACGCCGACCTCGGCGAGAGCATTGCGAACATCATCGAGACGAAAGGGTTTGACGACTGCCGTTATGAGCTTCATGAGCGCCCCCTAAACTGTTGAATGGCCCGATGGTTTTATCTATCCCGTGTGTCCGGGTTCGTTTTGTGTATTGTTGTTACGGGCGTATTCTAGCCAAGTCCCACGCGGAGTGGCGACGCTGGCCGTTGCCGGTGAGCCCCCCGCCCCTCTAGCCAACACTGGGTGACCAAGATGCGTAGCTATTCGGATCCGAAGATCAAACCGTCCGAGATTACCCCGGAGGCCGTTTTCCTCAATCGGCGCGCGCTGTTGGCGGGTGCCGTCGCCGCGGGCCTGCTGCCCTCGATCCTCTCGTCGGTCGAGGCGGCGACGATCCCCGCGAGCGGCGAATTCACGGGCATCACGAAGTGGCCGGACTCGACGACGGACAAGGTCAACAGCTTCGAGCACATCACGACTTACAACAATTACTACGAGTTCGGCACGGACAAGGACGACCCGGCCCGGTACGCCCATACGCTCAAGACCAAGCCGTGGTCGGTGCAGGTCACGGGCGCGGCCGCGCGCACCGGAACCTACACGCTCGAGGACATCTTGGCGCCGCACTCGCTCGAGGAGCGCATCTACCGGCACCGTTGCGTCGAAGCCTGGTCGATGGTCGTCCCGTGGGACGGGTTCCCGCTCGCCGATCTCCTCAAGCGCTTCGAGCCCACGTCCGCGGCGAAGTACGTCCAGTTCTTCACGCTCGCCGACCGCGAGCAGATGCCGGGTCTGCGCGATCGCGTGCTCGAGTGGCCGTACCGCGAGGGACTCACGATCGAGGAGGCCATGCACCCCCTCACGTTCGTGGCCGTCGGTATCTATGGCAAAGTCATACCGAATCAAAACGGCGCGCCGCTGCGCACCGTGATTCCGTGGAAATACGGGTTCAAGGGCACGAAGTCGATCGTGCGTATCCACTTCACCGACCAGCAACCCCAGACGAGCTGGAACATGGCCATACCGAACGAGTACGGCTTCTACTCGAACGTCAATCCCAACGTCGACCATCCGCGCTGGAGCCAGGCCTCGGAGAGGCGTCTGGGCGCCGGGACGAGCATTTTCCAGCTCGGGGCGACGCGTATCCCGACGCTCATGTTCAACGGCTACACCGAGCAGGTGGCCGACCTCTACCGGGGTCTCGACCTCGTCAAGAACTACTGACGCGCCGGCCGTCGCGGCATGACGCCACGGTGGGTCGTCATCGGAAAAGTCGTCGTGTGGGCGGCGTGCTTGGCGCCGTTCGCGTGGCTTTTCGTGCGCGCGGCGGGCGTCGCCGGCACGCTCGGCGCCGATCCCGTCGCGGAGATTCTAGATACCTGCGGCAAGACCGGGCTCAACCTGTTGATGCTCACGCTCTGCGTCACGCCGCTGCGGCGCTCGACGGGCATCAACCGGCTGCTCTCGTTTCGGCGGCTGCTCGGGCTATTCGCGTTCTTCTACCTCGTGCTGCACTTCCTGACGTACGCGTTACTCGACCTGGGCCTCCGGTGGGGGATACTGCTCGAGGACATCGCCGAGCGGCCGTTCATCACGGTGGGCTTCACGGCGCTCGTGCTGCTCGTGCCGCTGGCCGCGACCTCGACGCAGGCGCTGCAACGGCGGCTCGGCCGCAACTGGGTCAAGCTGCACCGGCTCGTGTACGTCGTCGCCGTGCTCGGCGTCACGCATTACTGGTGGCAGGTGAAATCGAAGGCGGACGTCGGCGACCCGCTGTTCTACGCCATCGTGCTCGCGGTGCTATTCGCCGCGCGGCTACTGCACAACGCTTCAGTACACGCGAAACCCGCCGTGCCGCCGGCGAATCAACGCGTCGAGCCACCACAGGCCCGCGAGAAACCCAGCCACTAGCGCGACGACGCCGGCCACGACTACCCACGGCAGCGGCAGCGCGTGACGGTAGCTCTCGAAGCGCTCCTCGTACGCGCGGTTCTCGGCCTGGAGGCGCTCGAGGGTCTCCTCGATCGAGGCCGTCGATCCTGTCTCTGCTTGGAACTGCGTGGTTACGCGACCGAGCTCCTGCTCGGCCGCGAGCTGCGCGGCCTTCGCTGCCGTGGCGGCGCCCTCGAGGTTGGCGACCTGGGCCTCGAGCTCCACGATGCGTGCGGCCGCGGGCGCCGTCGTGACGAGGTACGTGGACCGCACCCAGCCTTCGCGGCCATCGGCGAGCTTGACCCTCGCGTAGCCCGAGTTGCGCTCGAGAACCTCGACGGCCGTGCCGCTCACGAGGTTGTCGAACGCCCGGTCGCTCGTGTCGGCCGCGGCGTGGATACCCAGCCGAAGGACATCGGTGACGTACGCGGTTTCTGCGCTCGCCACGGCGCAGAGCATGAGCGAAACGGCCGGCAGCAGACACTTGAGCATGGTTCGCCCCCGTAAGAGCCCAGGGCAATTATAGGTGGCGCCGCCGCGCGCGGCGCGTGCTCACGCGCGGGTCGTCGCTCGAGCCAGCGGCGGGCCGGCCAGGAGCTCCTGCAGCACGGGCCCGAAGGGCGCCGGCCGGCCGAGGTGGAAGCCCTGGCCCAGCATGACGTCGAGGTCGTAGAGCCGTTCCGCGACCTCCGCGCTCTCGACGTGCTCGGCGATCGTCAGGACCCCGAGCGTGCGAGCGGCGCGCGCGATCGCCGAAACGATCGACTCGGCGACGCGATCGGTGGTCATGCGCCGGACGAACAGGCCGTCGATCTTGAGGTAGCTCACGGGCAACCGCGTCAGGTACGCGAGCGAGCTCAAGCCCGAGCCGAAATCGTCGAGCGCGACTTTGGCGCCGGCCGCCGTCATGTCGCGGATGAAGGCCTCGGCAGCCGCGAAATTCGCGACCGCTGCCGCCTCCTTGATCTCGAACGTGAACAAGCTCGGCGCGAGCCCGGCGCCCGTGAGGGTGTCGAGCGCGAACGCCGCGTACTTGCGGTTGTCGAGCGATTGGGCCGAGACATTGAGCGCGAAGAACACGGGCGCGCCCGCGAGCGCTTCCGCGTGCGGGCGCAGCGTCTCGACGGCCGCGTAGAGCGCCCACCGGTCGAGCGCCGGCAGCAGGCCGTACTCGGCGCACGCGCCGAGGAACTTGTCGGGCGCCGCGAGCTCGCCGGTGGGCCCGCGCATGCGCGCGAGCAGCTCGTAGCCGACGGTCTCCGCAGTGCGCGCGCGCAGGCCGACGATGGGCTGCGCCTCGAGCTGGAACTGATTCGACTTGAGCGCCTCGTCGAGGTCGGCGGCCGCGAGCGATTGGCGCGTCGGCGGCGGCGACAGCGTCTCCGCGTCCTCCATGACCTCGATCCCGCCCGCGCCGGCGCGTTTGGCTCGCTTGCAGGCAAGCTCGGCGGCCGCGAGCAAGTGACCGAGCCGCGCGCCCTCGGCGCCAACGACGGCGCCGATGCTGACCGACACGGGCAGAGCCTCGGCGCCGCGCAGGTAGCCGAGCTGGCTCGTGGCGTCGAGGATCGCGGCCCCGACGTCGCGTGCCGCGGTCAACGTCGACTGCGGCAGCACGACGCCAAAGCGATCGCCGGAGATGCGGCTCACGAGGGCGTTCGCGCCCGCGGCCTGCTGCACGAGCCCGCCGACGAGGCGAATCACCTCGTCGCCGGCGCTGAGCCCGAAGGCCTCGTTGATCGTCGCAACTTTGTCGATGTCGACATAGAGCAGCCCGGCAGGGCCGGCATCCAGCGACTTTTGTGCGCGCCGCTCGAAGATGAAGCGATTCGGGAGGCCCGTGAGCGCGTCGTATTCGCTCTGGAGAATCGCCACGGTTCTGCGGCCGACGAACTCGAGGATGCGCACATCGCGCTCGACGAAATCCTCGGCGCTCCCGGCACGAAACAGTGCGACGAGACCCGCGACGCGTCCGTGCGAGTCGCGCAGCGGGCACGACAGGATCTTGTAAGGCGCCTCGGCGCCGCCAGCGCCGCGGTTGACGACCATCGGGCGATTGTTGAGCTGCGCCCACGCGAGCAGGTGCTTCTGGGTGCGATCGAGCAGGTGCGAACGCTCCGAGCCGTCCTCGCTCCAAGCGATCTCGAGATGCTTGTCCGGCACGAGCAAGGCGCCCGTCATGCAGCCGAGCTCGCGGACGCAGTGGCGCAACAGTGTCTGCAACGCGCTCGCGTCCTCGCGGTCGTGCTCGTCGACCGACAGCAGCAGCTCGACGCCGGTGTTGCCCTGCGGCACCGCGCTCGCGTGCTCGAGGTCGAGAAACCGCTCGAGGCAGTCGAGCACGGGGCGCAGCATGCTGACGACCATCGACGGTGTGCTGCGCGAGCCGCTACTGAGCTCGATGACGACCGAACCGAGCGGCCGCGCATTCGCGGCGCGCAGCTCCGAGATGAAGACGGGGACACCGGACGGCGTGTTCTCCACTCGGCCGCGGGTCGCGACCGTCTCGCTCGCACGCTGATGCTCGAGCAGCACGCGCAGCTCCGGCCGCTCGAACCCCTCCGAGCACCAGAGGAGCTCGGCATGATGATCGTAAATCGCAACGCTCCGGGCGCTCGGCAGCAGCATTTTGACGAGCTGCGCATAGGGCGCGTAGGCGCCGGCTGCTGGGTCTTGCGAAGGGGCGGTGCTCGACACGGAAATCGTTGATTCGCCAAGTGGGATACCCAGCGGATCTTCGGCCAAAGAGGCCTGGGAAACGTTGATGGGAGTCGCAGACCCTGCCGCGCGCGGGAGAAGCCTTAAGACCGCCCTGTTAAGTAGCGCGGCGGCTGCCGGGGCGGCGCCACGACCTTGAGGGGCTCGGCCCGTTCGAGCGTGTTCATGACCTCGAGGTAGAGCCTGACGATCGTCGCGGCATGCCCCACGGCCTCGGCGGAGGCCATTTTCTGGGCGCTGGCGCGGGCCCGGCTCTCGTTGCCGGCCGGCGCAACCTTGCTCATGGCGGCCTGCAGGTCGGCGAAATCGCGCCGCAGGCCGGGCGGAAACTCGGCCTCGGCGAGATCGGCCAGGTGCTTCCCGTAGGCCGCCGCCAGGCGCTGTTTGACCGGCCCGTCGCCGATCAGAACGTGGACGGCTTCGGCGAAACGCTGCGCGAGGGGAGACATCGTGAAGCCTTGTAGTTGGTTTTGGTTGGCCCTGCGGGGACCTAAGCCCGCCGCGTTCTTTTACGTAGCGTATACCAGAGATCAGCAACTCGGGGCAAGCCTTTGACGACAGGACAAATGCACCCTAATCCGTTCTCCGGACGCCCGGTTTTCCGAGCCTGAGCTTCTTGATGCGGTCGGCGAGCGTCGTCGGCTTGATGCCGAGCAGCTTGGCAGCGCCGCTCGGCCCGGAGACGCGCCCTTGCGCCAACGTGAGCGCGAGCAACGTGTTCCTGCGCTCGAGCTCGCGCATCTCGCGCTCCGTCAAGAGCTCGTTCTTTGGTTCCTCGACCTCGAGCGGCGCCGCTGCCGGCGCGTTCAAGATGTCGCTCATCGCGAGATCGAGCCTAAGCACCTTGCCGCGCGACAGGATCACCGCGCGCTCGATGACGTTCTTGAGCTCGCGCACGTTGCCGGGCCAGTCGTAGCGCTTGAGCAGCGCGGCCTGTTGCTTCGAGAGTGTCAGCGGCCGGTGGCCGAACTCTTGGCAGGTGCGTTCGAGGAAGTGGCTCGCGATCTGAAGCACGTCGTCGCCGCGCGCGCGTAGCGGCGGCACCTCGATGGGAAAGACGCTCAGCCGATAGAACAAATCCTCGCGGAAGCGGGAGTCGGCGACGGCCTTCTCGAGATCGCGGTTCGTGGCCGCGATGACGCGGACATCGACCGTCTGCGTGTGGTCGTCGCCGACGCGCTCGTACTCGCTCTCCTGGAGCACGCGCAGCAGCTTGCTCTGCAGGTCGAGCGGGATCTCCCCGACCTCGTCGAGAAAAATCGTGCCGCCATCGGCGAGCTGGAAACGCCCGACGCGGTCGCGATGCGCGCCCGTGAACGCGCCTTTGACGTGGCCGAAAAACTCGCTTTCGAACAGCTCGTGCGGGATCGAGGCGCAATTGACCTTGACGAGCGGCCCGTCGCGGCGCGGGCTGCGCGCGTGGATCACGTGCGCCACGAGCTCCTTGCCGACGCCGGACTCGCCCTCGATGAGCACGCTCGCCGACGTCTGCGCGACAGCCTCGATGCGCGCGAGCATCTGCTTGAGCGCGGGGCTCTCGCCGATGATGCGGCCGAAGTTCATCGACACCTGCACTTCCTCGCGCAGGTAGTCGCGCTCGCGCTCGAGCTCGCCGCGCAGGCGCGCGTTCTCTTCGAACGCGGTGCGCAGCTGGCGCTCGGCGCGGTTGCGTGCCGTGACGTCCTTCGACGCGACGAGCATCGCGACGACCGTGCCGCTCGGATCGCGCTCGGACGTCGCCGACACCTCGACCTCGAGAACTTCGCCGAATTTCGTCACGTAGGTACGCGGCACGTCGTCGAGCTCGCCGGCCGCGATGATGTCCTCGAGCCGGCCGCCGCCGAGCGAAGCTTGCAGCTCCTGGCCCATGAACTCCGTGATGACGCGGCCCAACACCTCGTCGCGGCTAAACCTAAGCGTCTCGAGCCAACGATCGCTGACGTTGGTGATGCGGCCGTGACTGTCGATCGTGTGCAGCATCGCCGGCGTCGCACGATAGAGCTCGCGGTAGTGGCGCTCGAGGCGCGCTTGCTCGGAGACTTCGGTGTAGACGGCGATCGTGCGCAAGTAGTCGCCCGCATCGTTGCGCTCGACGATGGCGCTCGCGAGGCAATCGACGCGCTCGTTGCTGCGCGTCACGAGATCGACGGGCACGCCCTCGAGCCGCCCGGTGCGCCGCAACGCCGGCAGGTACTCCTCGACGATGTGCTTCGCGCTCTCGGCACTCGCGAGGTCCTGCGGGCGCATGTTGACGATTTCCTCGCGTCCGTAGCCGAACCGCCGCAGCCAGGCGTCGCTCGCGTCGACGAAGAAGCCTTCCTGGTTCAGCGACACGATGAGCGCCGGGCTGCGCCGAAACAGCCATTGGTATTCGTCTTGCGGCATGGCGGCACTTTACGGATTTTCGTTGATCGAGACAACGCAAAGTCGTAATTTACGGTTTTACGTGACCTCGACTCTCAGCTAACCCGCTGATAATAAAGACATGAACTGTTGGCACGCGGCGTGCAATAGGGGATCGACACCGATCTCAGGACGAGATCGTCGAGTACCGAAAAATCGGTAGAAGGATTGTGATGCCGACACGAAACCTGTTGCTGACGGCGCTGGCCGCGACCGCCTCGTTGTGCGTGCTCGTGGGGCCCGCGGGCGCTGCCGAAGCACCCGCTGCACCCAAGGTCATCCTGGCGATGGAACGGAGCGCCGAGGCGGCGAGCTTCCGCGCCCAAATCGAGAGCTACGTGCGCGAGGTCAACGAGCGAGCCTTGACGAAGCTCAATGAGGACCTGCGGCGCGAGCTCGGACAAAAGGTCGTGATCGGCCGCGACGAGCTGCGCACACGGGGTTGATTAGACGGTCACTTTACAAACGGGCCACCACTTCTCCCCCCGTGGTGGACCGTTGGCCGAGTCGGACGGCCGTTTTCGGGGGGCCGGGTTTCCGACAGCGAGAGCAGGACGACTTCGCAACGAAGGAAACGGACGTTCCGCAGCCCGGCTCCATTTTTTCGACGGCCATGGATGGCCGGCGTGTCGCAAACGCAGGAGCATTTTGCGGCTAGGCCATGGATGACCGGCCTGCCGAAAATGCAGGAGCATTTTTCGGCGCACGCTACTGCTGTGTCGG
>DATFFV010000347.1:0-8790 GCA_035249885.1 Gammaproteobacteria bacterium
CCCATCGACATCACGGGGCATTGGGTCTCGTTGATCACCGACGATTGGGTCTACCGGATGATCACGCCCGCCAAGGGCGACGTCTCTTACATCCCGCTCAACGCCGAGGGTCGCCGCGTCGCGGAGGCTTGGGACCCGGCACGCGACGAGGCCGCCGGCGAGCAATGCAAAGCGTACGCGGCGCCGGCGATCATGCGCCTGCCGAGCCGCGTGCACATCACCTGGGAAGACGGCGACACGCTCAAGCTCGACATCGACACGGGCATGCAGACGCGCTTGTTCCATTTCGGCCGCCGCGAGCCGCAGGGCGCGCGCAGCTGGCAGGGTTGGTCGGCCGCGTCGTGGCAATTCTCGGGCACGACCGAGCAGTTCTACCCCGGCCCGACGTCGCTCGGCCAGATCAAGCGCGCCGGCAGCCTGCGCGTCGACACGAACAACCTGCGCGCCGGCTATCTGCGCAAGAACGGCGTGCCGTTCAGCGAGAACGCGTTCATGACCGAGTACTACAACCTCATCGTCGAGAACGACGGCAACCAGTACCTCGTGATTCAGACGTTCGTCGCGGACCCGCGCTATCTGACGAACCACTTCGTCCGCACGATGCAATTCAAGCGCGAGCCCGACGGGAGCAAGCGCAACCCCGTGCAGTGCTCGGCCACTTGAGAGCGCGGCTTACGCCACACATGGGCGCAGTTTCGACGCCGCTCGCTATGCTCGCCACGACGGTGCTCGGCGCGACGGTGCTCGCGACGCAGGCGCTCCATGCGCAACCTGCCGAGCCGCAACCACGGCCGTTCCGCATCGTCCGCGCGGCGGCGGCGTTAGACGAGCTCGTCGCGGTCGACGCACGCCTCGAGCTCATCGGCGATCGTTTCGGACTGACCGAAGGGCCGGTCTGGGTACCCGACGGTGATGACGGTTTCCTGCTGTTCAGCGATCTCATCTCGAACGTCATCTATCGCTGGGGGGGGTTCGGCGAGCCGATCAGCGTGTACCTCGACCGCGCGGGCTACAGCGGCACCGAGCTCACGAAGGCCGGCTTCCAGACGCGCCGCGGACGCATGGCCGTGCTGCTCATCGGGCCGAACGGATTGTCGCTCGACGCGCAAGGCCGCCTGCTCTATCTCGCGGCCAACGACCGCACCGTCGTTCGCCTCGAGCGCGACGGCACGCGCACGGTCGTCGCCGATCGCTACGACGGGCGGCGGTTCAACGGCCCCAACGACCTCGCGGTAACATCGAACGGAGCGATTTATCTGACCGACAGCGTCTGGGGCTTGCGAGACGGCCGCGCCAATCCCGATTCCGAGCTCGACTTCAGCGGCATCTACCTCATCAAAGACGGCAGCGTGAAGCTGCTCCTGAGCGACGCCGACAACCCGGGCGGCTGGCCGAACGGCATCACGCTCTCGCCCGACGAGCGCTACGTGTATCTGAACACGGGCGTCCAGAACATCTGGCGCTACGAAGTCGCCGCGGATGGGACCCTGAAGAACGGCACGATCTTCATCGCCGGCGAAGGCAGCGACGGCATGAAGGTCGACGTGCTCGGCAACCTCTATACGACGAACGGCGCGGGCGCCGGCGAAGTGCGCATCACCTCGCCGGCCGGCGTACGGCTCGGGGTCATCGAGCTGCCGGTGCCGCAGGGCGAGCCGCGCGCACAAGTGTGCGCAACGAACGTGGCGTTCGGCGACCGCGACAGCCGCACGCTCTACATCACGGCGTGCGAGCATGTTTACCGCCTGCGTATGAAAGTCGCCGGCGTTCACGCGGCGAACGTGCGCCACTGAGCCGTTGCAGGGGAGTCCAATGGCAGCTGTCGAACGACGAGTGAGCATCCGCAACGCCTTGAAGGTCATCGCGCGCGGCGCCGAGCTGCTGCGCAACCCAACGCTCAACAAGGGCACGGGCTTCCCCGTAGAGGAGCGCCGGACGTTGGGCCTCGAGGGACTGTTGCCGGTCCAGGCCAAGAACCAGACGCATCAGGCCAAGCGCATCTACGAGCAGTTGTGCGACCAACCCGATGACCTGCAGAAGTACGTGATGTTGAGCGCGCTCTTCAACCGCAACGTCTACCTTTACTACCGCGTCCTCGCCGACCATCTCGAGGAGCTCATGCCGATCGTCTACACACCGACCGTCGGCGCCGCCGTGCAGCGCTTCAGTCAAGTGTTCCAAGGCGGCACGGGCGGCATCTGGATCACGCCCGACATGAAGGGCCGCATGGCGAACCTGCTTTGGGACATCGTCGGCCACCGCGAGATCCGCTTGCTCGTGGTCACCGACAACGAGTCTATCCTTGGCATCGGCGACCAGGGCGCGGGCGGGATGGCGATCTCGCAGGGCAAGCTCGCGCTCTACACCGCGGCGGCGGGCATCGATCCGGGGCAGGCCATTCCCGTGAGCCTCGACTTCGGCACCGACAACGAGTTGCTGCTCGCGGACGAGCAGTACCTGGGCTGGCCCACCAAGCGCATTCGCGGCAAGGAGTATCTCGAGCTCGTCGACGAGTTCGTCGCGGCCGTGCGTGTCGTGATGCCACACGCGCTCGTCCAGTGGGAAGACTTCCGCAAGGACAATGCACTCACGATCCTCGATCGCTATTCGAACGTGCTGCCTTCGTTCAACGACGACATTCAAGGCACGGGCGCCGTCGTCATGGCGGGCTTGAACAGCGCGCTCAAGATCAAAGGCGAACGCCTCACCGATCAGCGCATCGTGATCTTCGGCGCCGGCGCGGCCGGCCTCGGCGTCACGCGCCAGATCAAGGCGCAGCTCGTCGACGAAGGCTTGCGCGGCGACGATCAGGCCGGTGTCGTGGCCGTGCTCGATCGCAACGGGTTGCTCGTCAACGACGGCACGCCCATGGACGACTACAAGCGCGCGCTCGCATGGTCGGCACACCGCGCGGCGGCGCACGACCTCGCGGCTCCGAAGGAGCGCGGCTTGTACAGCGTCGTGAGCAAGTACCGCCCCACGGTCCTCATCGGCGTTTCGGGCGTCGCCGGCGCGTTCGACGAGGGCGTCGTACGCGAGATGGCGCGGCACGTCGAGCGGCCCGTGATCTTCCCGTCGTCGAACCCGAGCACGAGCTCGGAAGCGGTGCCCGCCGACCTCTACGCGTGGACCGAATGCCGCTGCCTCGTCGCGACCGGCAGCCCGTTCCGCGACGTCGACTGCGGCGGACGCCGCTTCCGCGTCGGCCAAGGCAACAACGTTTTCATCTTCCCGGGCCTCGGCTTGGCTGCCATCGCCGCCGACGCGCGCAAGGTCACGGACGGCATGACCAAGGTGGCGTCCGAGGCGCTCGCCGCGCAGGTCACGGAGGCCGAGCGCGCGTCCGGGCTCCTGTTCCCGTCCGTATCGCGGCTTCGCGACGTGTCGTTCGAGGTCGCGGTCGCCGTCGTGCGGCAGGCCGTCCGCGAAGGCGTCGCCCAGGTCGCGTTCGACGACATCGAGCGCCTCGTGCGGCAAGCGCGCTGGTCGCACGAGTACCGGGACTACGTACCGGGCTAGCCGCGATCATGACCCACGAGGAGTTCGCGACCTATCTACGCGCGTTGCAGAACCACGACTACGCGACCTTCAAGCAGTACTACACGCACGACTACCGCGCACACTTCGACGGTGCGAGTTTCGACCGCGACGGCGTCATCGAAGTCGAGCGCATGCTCGCAGCGATCGCGGACTCGACCTGGGACGTCCTCGACATCGTCGCCGACGAGCATGCGATCGCGGTCCACGCGATTCTCGAGATGCGCTTCAAGAAAGATGCGCCGCCCGATTTCGCGCTCGGCCCGCGCAAAGCCGGCGAGCGCGTCAAGACGCGGTTCTGCGGGCTCTACAAGCTCCGCGGCAACCAGATCTGCGAATTCCGCGTCTTCCCGTTCTTGGGCGAGCGGCTCGAGTGACGGCGGAGGCCCGGGCTCGAGCGGGCTACGGGTCGGCGCGCGGCAGGGCCTTGCTCAGGAACCGCGTTGCCGAGCCGGCGACGACGAAATCCTCGAAACCGAAGCTCACGTACAGCGCGCGGGCAGGCGCGTTGGCGTCCTGGACCTCGAGCGTCAGCTTGCAGCAGCCGCGGCCGAGCGCGCGAGTCTCAGCCTCGCGCAGCAAGGCGCGGCCGACACCCTTGCCGCGATACGTCGGAACGACCGCGAGGTCGTGGATGTTGAGCAGCGGCCGCGCCTGAAACGTCGACAGGCCGAAAAAGCCCACGGCGATCCCGATTGCCTGCGACCCGACGAACGCGAGCAGCACGAGCGCAGTCGGATGCTCGCGCAGAGCGGGCACGAGCCGCTCGCGTACCTCGCGTGCCAACGGCCGGCCGCCGCCCGCGGTATCCGAGGCATAGGAGTCCAGCACCGTCACGATCGCCGCAGCGTCTGCGGGATCGGCGAGATTCGCCTCACGAATCACGAGCCCGGTAACCATCAGTCGATGACGTTGCCCGTGCCGACGAGATCCTGATAAGTCATCTCCTCGGCGGGCACGCAGTGAATCTGCTCGTCGAAGCGCTGCGACTTGTCGCGATTCAAGCGGAAGCGCTTGACATCGCTGCGCCAGGGCTCGGTGTAGAACTCGGGATCTATGACGGTGACGACGAGCTCCAGCGTCTCGGCATCGACACGGCGGTAACGCTCCTCGACGCGCATGTCCTCCGTGTGCGGATAGCCGAGCTTGTCGAGCCACGTGCGCGCGTCGAACCCGACGGAGTCGACGACGAGCACGCCGTCCTCCCAACGCCCCACCGAGAAGCCGTTCCATTTCGGATAGAGCTCGTCGCCTTGCGGCAGCGCGCGCCCGTCGAGCCAGATCTCGCGCCAGTCGTGACGGTACTCGAAGATCTGAAGGATGCGCGTCGGCGTTTGCACGATCTCGAACGTCGCGTGCGGCGCCACGATCTCGGCGACCAAGTGGCGCACGAGCCCGAGCGGCTCGCAGCGACCCATGGGGTCGTTGCGCTGCATGGCGCGCCGCGGACCGTAGCCCGGCTTGTTGGCCGCGAATGCGGCGCGCCCCGCCGTCGTGAACGGCGCCTCGCGGCTGCCCGGCTGCGCGTTGTTGCGCGTGCCGCCCGGTGTGTTCGCGAACGATTCGAGCGGCGAGCTGCGATCCCAGTGACCGGACAAGTCGCGCGCGTTCTGCTGCGCATGCGCACCGTGGCACGCGACGATGAGGACGACCGCCAACTCGAGCGCGACTCGCACGGCACACGCCTTCAGAACGACAACGGCAGCGACTGGCCGTTGATCTCGACGGTTTGCATGTGGCCGACGCGCGGCTTCTCGACGTGCGGCAGATAGGTGACCGTGACCTCGTCGCCGGGCTTGATCGACTCGCGGCTCCAACCGTGCTCGCGCAGGATCGTCGGCGTCCAACGCGTCGTGATCGTCCATTGGCGGAGGCCGCCGTCCTCCTCGACGTTCATCTCGAAGAACACGTGCGGAAACTGGAACGCGAATTTCGTCGCCGTGCCCGTGATCGGGCCGACGGTCTCCTCGCCCCACTCCACGCCGCCGCCGTGGTGGGCGACGGTCGGCCACGCCATGAGGGTGCCGACGGCGACCGCCAAGCTACGCTGCCATCTCGACATCCGGACCCCCGAAGTTTTGCTCACGGCCAACGTTACGGCCAAAGCCGAGCCCGAGCAAACGGGCGCGCCGCTCCGCAAATGGCCGCAGGCCCGGCGGTACGCTAACCTCGCCGCCATGCATGTGCTGCTCGTGACCCCGCCGATGACCCAGCTCAATACGCCGTACCCCGCGACGGCGTACCTCACGGGTTTTCTGCGCACGCGCGCCGCCGAGCTAGATCTCACGGTGACGCAGGCCGACGCCTCGCTCGCGCTGTTCCTGCGGCTGTACACACCCCGCCTGCTCGAGCGTATGGCCGAGGTGCTGCGCCGCAGAGCCCGCCGCGCCGGGCGCGGCACGGCCGTGCCGCCCGCGATCGCTCACTTCCTCACGCATGCGGATCGCTACGCGGGCACCGTCGAGCCGACGATCAAATTCTTGCAGGGCCGCGATCCCACGCTCGCGCTGCGCATCGTCGGGCGGGCGTTCCTGCCGGAAGGCCCGCGCTTCGCGCACCTTTCTCCGCCCACGGCGGACGCGGCGCTCGACGAGCAGCTCGCACTCGCGTTCGGTGCGCTCGGCACGACCGAGCAGGCGCGCTACCTCGCGAGCCTCTATGTCGACGATGTCGCGGACGTGTGGCGAGCGGGCATCGATCCCAAGTTCGAGCTCGCGCGCTACGGCGAGCGGCTCGCGGCAAGCGCGCCGACGTTCGCGCCGCTGCACGAAGCGCTCGAGGGCGACGCGACGCTCGTCGACGAGGCGCTCGAGGAAATCGCGTGCGAGCTTCTCGCCGTCCACGAGCCCGACGTGGTCGGAATGTCGGCGCCGTTCCCCGGCAACGTCTACGGCGCGTTCCGCATGGCGCGCGCGATGCGCGCGCAGGCGCCCAAGGTCAAGCTCGTGCTCGGCGGCGGCTGGGTCAACACGGAGCTGCGCGCACTGCGCGAGCCGCGCGTGTTCGACTACTTCGACTACGTCACGCTCGACGACGGCGAGCGGCCGTTGCTCAACTTGCTCGCGCGCCTCACGGGCCGCAATGTGCCGCTCGTGCGCACGTACCTGCGCAAGGACGATGCCGTGGTCTTCGAGACCGACGCAGCGCAGCACGACATTCCACAGCGCGACACCGGCATCCCGACCTATTCCGGGCTGCCGCTCGGCGACTACGTGTCGATACTCGAGATGCTGAATCCGATGCACCGGCTCTGGTCCGACGGCCGCTGGAACAAGATCACGATCGCGCACGGCTGCTACTGGAAGAAGTGCAGCTTCTGCGACGTCTCGCTCGACTACATCGGCCGCTACGACCGGCCCGCGGCCGAGGTCGTCATGCAGCGCATCCGCGCGCTCATCGCGGAGACCGGTCAGACGGGGTTCCACCTGGTCGACGAGGCCGCGCCACCGGCCGCGTTGCGCGGGCTTGCGCGGCGGCTCGTCGACGAGGGGCTCGCCATCAGCTGGTGGGGCAACATCCGCTTCGAGAAGACGTTCACGCCCGAGCTCTGCGCGTTGCTCGCGGAGTCGGGCTGCGTGGCCGTGAGCGGCGGGCTCGAGGTCGCGTCGGATCGGCTGCTCGGCCTCATGAAAAAAGGAGTCACGGTCGCGCAGGTCGCGCGCGTCGCACGCGGGTTCACCGACGCCGGCATCATGGTGCACGCGTATCTCATGTACGGCTTTCCGACCGAAACGGCGCAGGAGACGATCGACGCGCTCGAGCGCGTGCGCCAACTGTTCGCCTTGGGCTGCATCCAGTCGGCGTACTGGCACCGGTTCGCGGCGACGGCCCACTCGCCGATCGGGCTCCACCCTGAGCAGTACGGCATCACGCTGCGGCCGCCCGGCAGGATCACGTTCGCGCACAACGACGTCGAGTTCGACGACCCGGTCGGCACCGATCACGACCTCCTGGGCAAGGGACTGCGGGCGGCGCTCTACAACTACATGCACGGCGTGGGCCTCGATGCCGACGTGCGCACCTGGTTCGACGCGCTTCCTAAGGGCAAGCGCGGCGACGGCCGGCGGCGCCGGCGCCGCATAGCGCCCGTCGTGCCGAAGACGCAGGTTCCGCCCGACCTCATCGAGCGCTATCTCGCACACTGACGCTCGTGCTCGTCGCGCTCAACAAGCCATTCGGCGTGATCTCCAAGTTCAGCCCCGAGCCCGGCAAGCGCACGCTCGCGGACTACGTGCCGATCCGCAACGTGTACCCCGCGGGACGCCTCGACACCGACAGCGAAGGCCTGCTGCTCCTCACGGACGACGGCGCGCTGCAGGCGCGGATCGCGAATCCGCGCCACAAGCTCACGAAGACGTACTGGGCGCAGGTCGAGGGCGTGCCGACCGAAGCCGCGCTCGCGTCGTTGCGCCGCGGCGTCGACCTCGGCGACTTCGTGACCCAGCCCGCCGGCGCCTGCGTCATCGCCGAGCCCGTGGGGCTTTGGCCCCGCGATCCACCGATCCGCTACCGCGCGAAGATCCCGACCGCATGGCTCGAGCTCACGCTGCGCGAGGGCAAGAATCGCCAGGTTCGGCGCATGACGGCGCGCGTCGGGTTCCCCACGCTGCGCCTGGTTCGGGCCGCGATCGACAACATAACGCTCGCAGGCCTGGCACCCGGCGAATGGCGCGAGGTCGACACAGAAAACTTGAGTTGACCCGGCCACGTTTATCACTACACTTGTAGATATCGCTCCAAGAGGGCCGCGATGAGCATTCGCCTCTCCGAATTCGAGCTCGACGTCATGACTCATTTTTGGAGCGACCGCGAGTTATCGGCGCCGGAGCTCTTCGAGCGCATCGGCGACGCGCGCGGCGTTACCTACTCCACCGTCAAAACCATCGTCGACCGGCTCGAGGAGAAAGGCGCGATCGAGCGCATCGCGAACCGCGGGCGCACGATCGTGTATGCGCCGGTCGTCAAACGCGAGCGCGTCCGCAAACCGCTCGTAAAAGCCTTCCTGCGCCGCCTGTTCGGCAACGACCTGCGGCCGTTGTTTGCGCAGCTGCTGCAGGACGAGAAGCTCAGCGCCGACGAGCTCGAGTACTTGCGCAGGCTCGTCGCCGACGCGGAGCGGAGCAAGAAGTGAGCGCGATCGTCGACAGCTTGTTGACGGCGCTGCTGCTCGCGGCGCTGGCGGCAGGCTATCTCGCGCTCGCGCCGCGCTCGCCGCCGCGCGTGCGATTCGCCGTGGCCGCCGCGGGTCTCGCC
>DATFFV010000348.1:0-3359 GCA_035249885.1 Gammaproteobacteria bacterium
AGCTGCTCGACACCCGTATCGAAGTTGCCCGCCGCGCGCCCGTTCTCGTAGTACGGCATCAGGCGCTCGAGGTCGCCCGCGTCGGCGGCACGGCGGAACGCGCGCGTCGCGAGCGTTTTGGCGATGCGCTGCGCGCACGCACGCTCGTTAGTGGGGGAGTCAGGCGTGCAGACGAAGATCTTGTCGCGGCTCGCCGTGCGCGAGAGGCCGCCCGTGCTGAACGGCCCTTCGACCTGGACGGCGCCCAAGATTTTCGGCACGCGCAGCTTGCCGTTGTAGCTGAAACCGCCGTACGGCTGGAAGCCGAAGATGTGGTCCTCGGTCGCGGCGCGGGCGCGCTCGACGAACGTGATCGCGATCTCGTGGACGCCGGCCGTGATCTGCACGGGAATTTTCGCGAACCGCTGCATGATCTCGGCCTTCGCCGGAGCGCCGTCGCGATTGTAGAACATGAGCTCCTCGCGGCCCCCGAGCTGCGCGCGAAACACCTCGTTGCGATCGAGCAGCATGACGACGGTGTGCTCGCTCTCGAGCGCGCGCGCGTACTGCCCCTCGTAGAGCTCCGTCATCGTGATGCGGTATTCGCCGTCGGCCAGGAAATTGTGCGTGAAGCGCATTCCGCCACGCGTACCGAGCGGCATGCCGTCGACGTAGTCGTCTTGGTCCTCCTCGTTCGGCGGGGGCGGGAACGACACGCTCGAGACCTTCGGCTTGGGCTCGCCGACGGCGAGGTGCGCGACGTGGCGCGCGGCAGTGACGTACTGCTCGAGGAACGCCGGCGAGACGCTGAGCGCGGCCGCGATCTTGTCGAGGCCGTCGACCTCGATCTCGGCCGGCAGGAACTCGGCCGGGTCGATCTCGACGCCGACGAGATCGTGGACGGCGGCCGCGTACTCCGTGCGGTTCAAGCGCTGGATCGGCACGTGGCCGGCGCGGGGCAGCACGGCGTTGCGGTCGATCGAGCGCTCGAGCCACGCGACGAACGAGTCGACGCGCGACTGCTCGGGCTGCGGGTTGCCGGGCGGGGGCATGAGGCGGCCGCGCAGCTTGCGCACGGCGGCTTCGAAGACCTGCGGCTCGAGCGGCACCGAGCTCGGGTCCATGCCTTCGAAGACAAGGTCGCCCGCGGCCTCGGCCGCGTTATGACATTCGACGCAGTAGGTTTGGACGATCGTCCATTGCTCCGCGGCGCTTGGGCCGAACAGTTCGCCGCGATAGAGCACGGCAGCCGCGCCGCCGAGCACGGCAGCCGCGCCCACGGCGCCGAGGATGAGGCGAGATCGCTCCATGAACACCTGTTTATAAAGGAGCGATCCTCGGCCGTCCAGCCGGCGCGGCTATTCTAGAGATACCCGGCAACTGTGCTCCCGGTCACCGCCGGCGATAGGCGGCGTTGTACGATGCCGCAAGGGCCTTAGGAGTAGAGCTCATGCAACGGCGGAAAGTCTGTTCGCTCGCGGCCGCGCTGGTTTTCGGCTCGGCGAGTGCGTTCGCCCAGGACGGGGATCTATCGAATGTGACGATGCGCGTGCTCGACGATTTGAGCGGCGTCGACGCCGTCCTGCTCGAGCTCGACTCCAACCGCGGCAAGGCCGAAGAGGGCGCCGAGAGCGACAGCCGCGACGCGGCGACGAGCGACGGAAGCGGGCGCGACGCCGCGCCTGTCGAGGCCGATGACGATGAGCTGCGCGATCGCGACGAGCTCCATGGGGACGACGACGATCGCAACGAACGCCGGCGCGAGGATCGTGACGTCGAGCGCCCGGCAGTCCCGCCGCCGACTCCCTAAGGTGCCGGTGCTACGGTTTCGGTTCAGCCGAAAATGGGTGCAGGGTTTGACGTCGATGTTCGGCTGAACCGAAACCGTAACACCGGCACCTCTTAAGCTTCGGCTCGCGCGACGAGCCGGTTCTTGCCCTGCCGCTTCGCGGCGTAGAGCGCTTCGTCGGCGACCCGCAGAATGCCGTTGACGTCCAATGCCCCGCGGCCCGAGCTCGTGAGACCGATGCTCACGGTGATCTCGAGCGAGTGGTCGCCGACTTTGGCTCGCGTGGCCGCGACCCCCGCGCGCAGCCGCTCGACGAGGCGCTCGGCATCTTCGGGTGGCGTCTGCGGCAATAGCAGCGCGAACTCTTCGCCGCCGATGCGCGCCAGCGTATCGATCTCGCGCACCTGCTGCGCGCAGGTCTGCGTGAGCTGCTGCAGGATCTCGTCGCCGCTCAAATGGCCGTGCTCGTCGTTGATGCGCTTGAAGTTGTCGATGTCGATGAACGCCACGGCGAACGGTGTGCCGTAGCGCTGGGCGCGGTCGATCTCCTCGCGCAGCCGGTCCATGAAGTAGCGACGGTTGAAGAGCCCGGTCAAGTGGTCGATCGTGCTCTGTACGCGGAGTTGCTCGTGCGCGACCTCGATCTTGACCACGAGGTCGAACGCCCACCACGACATCGTCGGCGCGATGAGCGCGGGGCAGGCGAGCGTCACGGCCCAGGTGAGGCCCGACATTGGCACGCCGATCGCGTAGTGCACGGCCGCCGAGATCCCCGCGGACAAGGCGATCGAGCCGATCGTGATGGCGACGACGACTGTCGCGAGGCCGAAACGCTTTAGCAGGGCTTTGAGCATTGGATCGTGAGTGCTGGGCCGACGGTTGCGAAGTTCAGCCTTTACGCGCAGCCTTTGAGCGTTTGCAGGTGCGCGTGGCCGCGCCGCACGGCGCCCATGGGGTCGTCGGTGACGTCGATCTCGACGAAGCCGTGTGCTACGCCGGTGTCGTTCATCGCGGCGAGCACGGCGGCGAAGTCGATGGTGCCCGCGCCAGGCTCGACGAGCTTGCGTTGCGGCACATCGGTTGCGATGGCGGGGTCGTAGTCCTTCAAGTGACAGGCAATTACGCGGCCCGCGTGTCGCCGCAGGTACGCGACCGGGTCGGCGCCCGCGAGCGCGAGCCAGCCGATGTCGAGCTCGATCTTCACGAGCGCCGGGTCGGTGTTCGCCATGAGGTAGTCGAACGGCACGATGCCGTCGACGGGCACGAACTCGATGTGATGGTTGTGGTAACCGAACGTGAGGCCCTGGGCGCGGTACTCGCGGCCGGCGCGATCTAGCTTCTCGACGAGCGCGTCGAGCTGCGCGCGGCCGGTGGCCGGCAACATCGTAAAGCGCCCGTCGCGCTGGCCGCTGAACTCGCTCGGCAGTGCCACGCAGAGTGTCTCTAGCCCAAGTGTGCGTGCAATCTCGCCGATGGCCGCCGTGCTCGTGAGCGCGCCGCCCACGTGCGAGATCGGCACGCGGATGCCGCTGCCGTCGAGCACGCGCTTGAGCTCGCTCGCCTGCAGTCCGAACAGAGTGGCGCTCTCGGG
>DATFFV010000349.1:0-6263 GCA_035249885.1 Gammaproteobacteria bacterium
TCGATTTCTTTGCTCTCGTTCTTCATGGCTCTCTCCAACGATCAAGGGCTAGGCGCGGACTGCGCGAGACATTCGCAAATCATACTCTCAAGGCGCCGTTACTGTGGCGATCCGACCACCGCCTGCCCCGTCACGGGATGCACGTAGTGGAACGGCGGCAAGAACGCGCTCGGATACATCTCGAACGGGAGCGTCGGCGGGGCATCGGGCGGATTGGTCGCCGTGATGCCCGGCGGCGGACGCGGCTGCACGTCTTTCCAACCGACGGTGTACGGAACGAAATAGGTGTTGAACACCTGGTCCTTCTTGATCTTCCAAACGCCGTTCTCTTTGACGTACTCGTTCTCGTAAACGCCGCCCATCCATTGGCTGTAGCGCTCCCACTGGCCCATGATGCTGAGGGCTCGCGAGCGCATCAGCGCGCTCTGCCCGTCGGACGCGACGCTGATCACGGGCTGGAACTGCATGTGGTTGTGCTGGAGCCCGAACTGGTCGTCGGTCGCCTGGCCGTAGAGATTCAAGTTGCGCCGCACGCTCGCCGAGCCCGCGTAGACGCCGCGCATCGCGATCTCGATCGTGCCCGTCGGCGCGAAGATGCCCGTGAGGTCGTCCCACTGCAGGTGCGCCAAGTAGTAGCCGTAGATCGAGTTCAGACGCTCGAGCTGCACCGTATCCTCGAGAATCCCGAGGCGCGCTTCGAGCGTCGCGAGATCCGCTTCGAGCTCGGCGGGCGTCGCGGCGCTCGCCTCTACGGCCGCAGCGGCGGCCGGCGCGTCCGTCACGGGGTGACCGTAATGGAACGGCACGACGAACGCCGCGGGATACGCCTCGTAGGCGAGGCTCGGTGGCCGATCGGGCGGCAACTCCCTCGACGGGCCCGCGTTCGGGATCGCGCTCTCGCCCCAGCCCGCATCGTAGGGCGTGTACATCGTCGTGAAGAAATGATGGCGCGCGATCTTCCAGACGCCGTCTTCCCTGACGTACTCGTTCTCGAGCACGCCGAGCCCCCAATGGGCGTACTCGCCGTGCACGGCCTCCTGCGCGAACACGTGCCAGCGGCCTTGCGCCGTCCGCCCGTCGGGCGCGACGTGGACGATCGGCTGCAGCTGCATGTGATCGAACAAGCGGCGCGGCTGCGGCGACTCGGGACCGAAGGTGCGCAGGAACGCGAGAACACGGTCGCGCCCCGCGTAGACGCCGCGCCCGCCGACCTCGATCGTGCCGTCGGTCGCGAAGAGATCGGCGGCGGCGGTCCAGAGCTGTTTGTCGGTGTAGAAGCCGTAGACGCGCTGGAGCTTCTTGATGGCGTTCACGTCCTCGAGCGCCGCGAGCTCGCGTTCGAGCGTCGCGGCGCGCTGCGCGAGCGAAGCGAGGGACGGAGGTTCCTGCGACACGGCGGAACGTGCTCCGAGCCAGAGCGCCGCGGCGGCCGTGATCCCGAGCGCGACCAACTTGAGCGAATAGCGCATCGTCTCTCTCCTACTCGCTCGCCACGTATTTGCCGACGGGATTCGGGAAACTGAACGGCGGCACGTACGTGTCGGGCCACGTCTTGTAATCCACCGACGGCGGCCGGTCGGGCGGCAACGTCGCGGACACGTACCGGCCCAGCGTCGGATCGGGATTCGTCTGCCAGCCGCCGGCGTACGGCACGTGCAGCGCTTGATACCAATGCAGTGCCTTGATCTTCCAGACGCCGCCGTCCTTGACGTACTCGTTCTCGTACGGCCCCTCGCCCCAGAACGCCTCGCCGCCGAGCTCACCCTTGAGCGCGATCGCGCGCCAGCGCGCCTTCGCCGTGAGGCCGTCAGGCGCGACCGTGATCACGGGCATGACTTGCAGATGCTCGTTGAGCTTGCCGTCGGCGAGCCCGCGCGTGCCGCCGCCGAGCGCGTAGAGATACTCGCGCACGCGCGGTTTGCCGACGTAAACGCCGTCGAGCGCGATCTCGATCGTGCCGTCGTCTGCAAAAAGATCGGCGGCTTCGTCCCAGAGGCCGCGATCCGTGTAGTAGCCGTACGCGCCCTGCAAACGCTCGATGGCGTTCGCGTCCTCGACGAGCGACTTGCGCTGTTCGAGCGCGGCGATCCGCGTTGCGAGCGCCGCGAGCTGCGCCGCGTCCTCGGCGCTCGGCCCGCGATCGCAGGCGCAGAGGAGCGACACGATTGCAACGAGATAGGCCGTGACCGTCGACCGTGCCGCCATGACCGAACCTCCAATCCTTACGTGATGCAGCCTAGCGCTGCACAGGGCCGCTCAACGCATGCGCCGCGATACCGAACGCCAGAGCGAACACGCCGAGCAGCGTCACAACGCGTTCGGGGCTTGCTTTCGACGCCTCGAAAACGAATGCGAAGCATAGAACGACGGGGGAAGCGAGGGCCACTCTCATGTCCCCTGCGCGTCGATGAACCCGCGTGCGACGCGCCCCATCTCGTCGAACACGCCTTCGGCGCTCGTCCGTTGCCGCTTCTGCACGCGATAGCCGTGGTCGGCCGTCTCGAGCCAGTGCAGCTTCGCGCTCGGTAGCGACGCGACGAGCGGCTCGAGCAGCGCTCGCTGGGCGAGCTCGTCGCGCGTTCCCGAGAGAAACAGCATGGGCAAGCGAATCGCGGCGAGATGCTGCGCGCGCTTCGTGTCGGGTTTGCCCGGCATGTGCAGCGGAAACGAGCAGAACACGAGACCCTGGGCCGCCACGCTCTGGTCGAGCACTGCGTGCGACGCCATGCGGCCGCCGAACGAGTGCCCGCCGACCCAGATCGGTAGCGTCGTGCGCTCGGCCGCAGCGCGGAATGCCGCGGCGATCGCGGCGGTCGCAACCGCCGGGGAATCGACACGCTTGCGGCCTTCGGCCATGAACGGGAAATCGAAGCGCAGCGTCGCGATGCCGTGCTGCGCGAACGCTGCGGCGATCGCCTCCATGCTCGCGTGCCGCATACCCGCGCCCGCGCCGTGTGCGAGCACGAGCGCGGCCACGGCGTCGTCGGGGCATTGCCAGAGCACGGTCTTGCGGCACCCTTACCGCACGGTGCATTGGTAAGGGAGCAGCGTCACGCTCGGCAGCCACAGCCAATATTGGCGCAGCACGACGGGCCGCGTGAATGTCGCGGGATCGGTGACGGTCATTTCGTAATCGAGGCGGCTACCGTCGGCCGTCGGCGTGAAGCGCTCGACGATCTCGACGGCCGGACTCTGCCGAATGCCGAGCTGGCTGAAGAACGGCCAGCTGATGCGCGTCGTCGTGACGACGAGCGCAGCGCCGTCCCACCGGCCGACCGAGAAGCCCAGGGGCGACGGCTGCGGCAACTCGCGCGTGACGTTCGGCCCATCCATGTAAATGTATCGCTCGAGGTCGTACTCCTCGAGCTTGAGCAGGATGTGTGCCTCGTGGCGGACGAACTCGATCGGATACGGCGCCTCCATGATCGTCGGCATACCTTTCGGCACGCAGTTGGCCGTGGGGTTGTCCGTGCTGCGGTCGAACGCTGCGAGTTGCGCGCGCGCCGCGGACGTCAGCGGATAGGAGTTGATGTCGACGGTGGAATCCGTCACCTCGGGGAACAGGCGCGCGATCGTGCGCGTGTGGCTCCAGACGCGAAAGATGCCGAGCGCCGGCCGCGACGCATCGCCGGCGCGCGCCATGAGCAGCGACTCGTCGCCGACCGCGCGGCTGCGCTCGGTCCAACGCGGCGCGAGCCCGACGTTGAGCAGCAGCTCGCGGCCGTCCGGCAGCAGGACGTGCCGCGCGTACATCTCCTTCTTGTCGCCGGCGGGCGGGTTGGCCGCGATACGGATGCGGTCGCCCACGCGAATCGTGTCGGCCTCGATACCCATTCGTTTGAGCACCGTCAGCGAGCTCGTTTCGATCTCCCAGGGGACGCCGTCGGCGAGCACGGTGAGATGCGCGTGGGGATTGCGCCAGAGGACGTCGGTCACCTCGCCTTCGAGCTCGACGAGACGCTGCGTGTCGAAACGGCCGAAGAAGCTGTGGTGCGCCGCAGCCGTGGCGGGCAGCCCCGCCGCGGCGAGCACTGCGCACGCGAGCGTGCGCGCGGCGCGCAAGCGCACGGTGCTCAGCTCGGCTTGCGGAAGATGAAGAACGCCTGATCCGTCGTGCCGCGCGTGCCGGGCGCGAACACCATCTTCGTGCGGTCGTCGCTCGGGTTCGCGAGCAGATCGCTCTCGAGCGCCAGCGTGAAGCCGGCCGCGAGCACCTCCTGCTTGATCGTCTCGACGCCCATGCGGTGAATCGTGCCGGCGTCGCGCCAACCCGAGCCGTCCTCGGCCTTGTGGTCGATGACGAGATAGATGCCACCGGGCTTCAGGGCGTCGAAGATCTTGCGGTTGAACGCCGCCGTGTCGACGCCCTGTGGCTGCAAGTCGTGGTAGTACAGCACGTTCCACACCGAGTCGACGCCTTGGGGCAGCGTCACGTCGTTGTAGCTCTCCTGGTGATAGACGGCATTGGCGTGCTTTGAGTCGAACTCGCGCGACGCCGGGCCCGCGAAGCGTTCCGTGTACGGCAGGTCGTACATGTCGACGTGGCCCGTCGGGCCCACGGCCGCGAGCAGCATCGTCGTGAAGTACTGGCCGAACGCCGCGATCTCGACGATGCGATCGCCCTCCTCGATGCCGGACAGCGTGAGAATCTCGGCGGGCTTGCGGTGAAAGTCGCGCGCGGTCTGCTCTGCCGTACGGTCCGGCGACTCGACGGCGCGGCGCACGTGGGCCGGGGCGTTCGCGGGGATCACGTAAGGCGGCGTGGCGGCCGGCTCCGTCGGCTGGCCGCACGCGGCGGGCACGGCCGCGAGCAATAACGTGCACGAAACGATCTGTAGCGTACGCATGGGATACCCCCGAGGATGATGGCGTGCTAGGCCTTGCATTCTGCGGTCTTTCGGTCCGCGAGTGAACTGGCGGCGCGCCCCGAGCGCCGGGCCCCCGTGCGGCGTCGGTGCCCGCCTACGGCACGGGCTCGAGCAGCGTCTTTGCGACGCCCCTGCCCCCGAATCTCGGGGAGTTGAGCAGCCGTCCACAATTCGTGCCCGGCCGCTGTGCTAGCGTGACGGAATCGACAGTGGCCCGGAGGCAGGCCGTCGTGGAGGCTTCGCGATCCGGCCTTGCCGGGTTCACGGATAGCGGCTCGATCGATCCGGAAACCAAGCGCGCGATCGAACGCTTGCGGTTCGCTCCGGAGACGGAAGCCGACTTCCGAGCCCATTACCTCGAGCGCTCGCTGCCGCGGGCACGCTGGGCCACGGCCATTTATCTCGCGCTCGTGGTCGTCATCACGGCGATCAACATGCGCGGCGGCATGGCGCCGCTCTCGTCGTCGCTTCTCGAGCCGATCTATCTCCTGCGCCTCGGCGTTTCCTGCCCGGCGTTGATCATGATTCTCGCGGCCGCAGTGTTCCCGTCGCTGCAGCGCCACTATCAATGGATCGCGGGGTCGGCCGTCATCGTGACGGGCATGAGCGTCATGGCGATCAGCGGGCTCGCCGCCATCAGCGGTCTGCCGCAATTCCAGATGGGCGACGTGCTCGTGATCGTCTACGCCACGTTGTTCCTCGGTCTGCTGTCGCGCTCCGTCATCGTCGTCGGGGTTGCGCTCACGGCTTCGTTCGTCGCGATCAGCTCGTACCTCGGCGTCGCGATTCAGGATCTCTTGTTCGCGTCGTCGGTGATCTTCACGACGACGTTGATGTCGGTATTGTCGGCACTGCGCGTCGAGCGGCTCGCACGCGCCACGTTCATCGAGACTCGCTTGCTCAACGAGATCGCAGAACGCGACGGGTTGAGCGGTCTCTACAACCGGCGCATGTTCGACATGTTGACGAGCCGCCTGTGGCTCCAGTCGCAGCGCAACCAGGAGGGGCTGCAGATCATCCTCGTCGACATCGACCACTTCAAGGCTTACAACGACCTCTACGGCCACCAGGCCGGCGACAGCTGCATACGCCAAGTTGCCGCGATCCTCGCGCGCGCCGCACGCCGGCCGTTCGACTTCTGTGCGCGCTACGGCGGCGAGGAGTTCGCGCTCGTGCTGTACGCGCCGTCCGGCGCCGACCCCACGGCTGTACCTGAGCAGATCCGCCGCGAAACGATGGCGCTCGCGATTCCGCACGCCCACTCCGAGGCGGCGAAGTTCTTGACGGTGAGCATCGGCTCAGCGGTCGCCGGGCCCGGCTCGAAACGCAGCCTCGCAGGCTTGATCCAAACCGCGGACGAGGCGCTCTATCGCGCCAAGAAGGGCGGCCGCAACG
>DATFFV010000350.1:0-2370 GCA_035249885.1 Gammaproteobacteria bacterium
CGAGCACCACACGAATCGCGGAGCACACTGGGTTCGGCTGTTCGCGCGGCTCGAGCCTGGCATCGGTCGGGACGAGGCTTCGGCCTCGATCAATGCGCTGTATCGCGGCATCGTGGATGAGAGCGAAGGACCGCTCGACGAGCGGGGAAGCGAGGCGTTACGAGCGAAGGTGCTCGTGCTCGAGCCGGGAGCGCACGGGCAGAGCGCGCTGGTCACGCCCGTACGCGATCAGCTCGCGATGCTCTTCGCGCTGAGCGGTGTCGTGCTGCTGCTCTGCTGCGCCAATGTCGCGGGATTGACGTTGGTGAGAGGATCGGCGCGAACCGGCGAGATGGCCGTGCGTGTGTCGATGGGTGCGACGCGGGCGCGCCTGGCGTCATTGCTCGCCACCGAGTCGCTGTTGCTCGCCGTGCCCGCCGTCGTTCTGAGCTTCCCGGTCGCGTCGTTGACGCTGCGCGGTCTCGCGAGCGATGTGCCCGGGCTGCTGCCCGCTATCTTCGACGCCGACTTGAGCGTGGGCGCCGCGCTCGTCGCGATCGGCGTCGCGGCCGTGTCCGCGCTCGCGTTCGGGCTTTTTCCGGCTTTCGATCTCCTGCGCGCAGACGCGGCCAAGACGCTGCAGGCTTATGGCGCGAGACAAACGTCGGGCAAGCGCGTCACGCGTTTCCGGTCGGCGCTCGCGACGGCGCAGATCGCGCTCTCGATGGCGCTGCTGGCGTTGACGGGCGTCTGCGCGCATAGCCTCACGAACATCGCGCGCATCGATCTCGGCCTCGAGGTCGACTCGATCGTGAACTTCTCGATCTCGCCCGCCACGAGCGGCTATGCCCCGGATGCCGCGACGAGGCTCGTCGATCGGCTGCAAGAGGAGCTTGCGGCGCTCCCCGGCGTCGCGTCCGTGGCTTGGTCGGGGACGGCGTTGCTGTCGGGCGGCGAACCACGAATGATGGTGCGCGGCGTCGACGGTGTTCAGATGGAAGAGCTCGTGCCGCTCAACTCCGTGAGCCCCGGCTTTTTCCAAACGCTGGGGATCGCAATGCTCGCCGGCCGAGATTTCGTGAGTGCCGATAGCGCCAGCGCGTCGACAGTGGTCGTCGTCAACCAACGCTTCGTCGAGCGCTTCGGCCTCGATACCGCGATCGGCACGCAGGTCAGCCCGAGCCCGCGCGTCGCGCCTTGGGAGATCGTCGGGGTCGTGGCCGATGCCAAGTACGGCAACGTCACCGGCGAGATCGAGCCGCAACTGTTCGTGGCGCGGTCGCCGTTCGGCGCTGGATCTACGACGTTCTACGCGCGCGGCGCGCAGGACCCCGAGGGTTTGCTGACCGCCGTTCGCGAGACGGTTACGCGAGTCGATCCGATCGTGCCGATCGCCGATCTTCGCACGATGCAGCAGCAAGTCCGCGAGAACCTCGCCGTGGAGCGGTTCATCGCCGCCGCGTCCGCGGGGTTCGGCGTGCTCGCGACGGTGCTTGCCGCGCTCGGCCTCTACGGCGTGCTCGCGTACTCCGTTGGGCAGCGCTCGCGGGAGATCGGGTTGCGCTTCGCGCTCGGCGCGCCCGCGGCACGCATCCGCCGCATGGTGCTCGAGCAAGTCGCGGCCATGGCGATTGCGGGCCTCTTGCTGGGCGCAGTCACCGCCTGGTTGCTCGGCCGCGCGGCCCAGAGCTTGCTGTTCGGCGTCGAGGCGGCCGATCCGATGGCCCTCGGGGCGGCGGCGGCGGTGCTCGCGGCCGTGATGCTGGCCGCGGCCTATTTTCCCGCTCGCCGGGCCTCCCGCATCGATCCGATCGTGGCGCTGCGGCACGAATGACACTGCCGAGCGATGTGCGAAACGTTGCTGCGGCGAGCCCGTCTTGGCGAAGCTCTCCCGGGTCGTGAGGTGAGGCGAGAGGGCGGACCATCTACGAAGACTATCGTTGACAGTACGAAATGCTTCGTAGTAGTGTCGGCACATGAAGAAAGAAACACGCGTCAACCCCACCCCTTCCGAGCTGGAAATTTTGCACATCCTCTGGAGCCGAGGACCGTCGACGGTACGTGAAATCCACACCGTTCTCGCGAAGGAGAAGGACGTCGGCTATACGAGCGCGCTCAAGCTACTGCAGATCATGACCGCCAAGGGTCTGGTCACACGCACCGAGGACCAGCGCGCGCACGTGTACGAGGCCACGCAGCCTGCGGAGAAAACCAAACAGCAATTCGCGGCCGACGTGTTGCGGCGCGTGTTCAGCGGCTCGGCGAGCCAGCTGATGCAGCACGTGCTCTCGGGCCGTCGAGGCTCGAAGAAAGAGATCGAAGAAATCCGGCGCATGCTCGATGAATACGAGAGAAAACTTCCATGAGCACATCTGCCGACCTGATGACCAC
>DATFFV010000351.1:0-7934 GCA_035249885.1 Gammaproteobacteria bacterium
CCAGCGGTCGGAGCAGCATGAGACCCCGCCACGCAGCACGGCGCCGCGAGAAGCAATCGCGGCCGTCGGCGCGCAGGCGGATGGTCGTTGGAGGCTAGTGAGCACGAGCGGCCGCGTGGGCGCCGCTGTCGTGGCCAAGACGAGTGACGGTAGGCAGCATGGAATCGCAGTCAGTAGTGGTTCGATTCGCCGGCGACTCCGGCGACGGGGTGCAGTTGATCGGCACGCAGTTCGTGGCCGCGACGGCGCTCGCCGGCAACGACTTCGCTACGTTCCCGGATTACCCCGCCGAGATCCGTGCCCCTGCCGGCACGACGTTCGGCGTCTCGGCCTACCAGATCCATCTCGGCGCGCGGCCCATCACGACCGCCGGCGACGCGCCGCATGTGCTCGTGGCGTTCAACCCCGCGGCGCTCAAGGTCAACTTGCCCCTCATCGCCGACGGTGCGCTGATCGTTCTGAACATCGACAGCTTCACGAGCCGTGGCCTTGCGAAAGCCGGCTACGAGAAGGACCCGCGCCAAAGCGGTGCGCTCGACGGGTATCAGCTCATCGAGGTCGACATCACGAAGCACACGCTCGAGGCGACGGAGCCGTTCGGCCTGAGCAAGAGCGACGCCGGGCGCTGCAAAAATTTCTGGGCGCTCGGTCTCGTGCAATGGATGTTCAACCGCGACGTCGCGACGATCGCGGATTGGATCGGCAAAAAATTTGCGAAGGACGCGACGATCCGCGACGCGAACCTCGCGGCGTTGCGCGCCGGTCACGCCTACGGCGAGACGGCCGAGCTCACTGCGGCCGTTCCACACGTCGGCACCGGCGTTGCGCAGTTTCCGCCGGGCGAGTATCGCGGAGTGCGCGGCAGCGAAGCATTGGCCCTGGGGCTCGCCGCCGCCGGCGAGCTCGCCGACAGGCCCATCATGTTCTGCTCGTATCCCATCACGCCCGCGTCGCCGCTGCTGCACCAGCTCGCGCGCTACGGCAACCTCGGCATCGGCACGTTCCAAGCCGAGGACGAGATTGCGGCCGTCTGCGCGGCGATCGGCGCCTCCTTCGGTGGCGCGATCGGCATCACGTCGAGCTCGGGCCCGGGCATCGCGCTCAAGACCGAGGCAATCGGCCTCGCGATGAATGCGGAGCTGCCGCTCGTCGTCGTCGATTCGCAGCGCGGCGGCCCGTCGACGGGCTTGCCGACGAAAACCGAGCAATCGGATCTCTATCAAGCGGTCTACGGCCGCAACGCCGACGCGCCGCTGCCCGTGCTCGCCGCGCGCAGCCCGAGCGACTGCTTCGAAGTGGCTATCGAAGCCGTGCGCATCGCCGTTCGGCACATGACGCCCGTGATCTTGCTGACGGACGGCTATCTCGCGAACGCCGCCGAGCCATGGCGCTTGCCGAACGTCGACGAGATTCCGCGTATCACGGTCAACGCTCCACCGACCGGCGTCAAGGGCGAAGGCGTGAGCGCGGCGATCTTCAACCGTGATCCGGAAACCTTGGGGCGCCCCTGGGTCGCGCCGGGAATGCCGAACCTCATGTACCGTGTCGGCGGTCTCGAGAAGGATCTGCGCACGGGCAACATTTCCTACGACGCGCAGAACCATCAGGCCATGACGGACCTGCGAGCCGCGAAGGTTGCGTCGGTCGCCAAGTTCATTCCGCCGCAGAAGGTCGAGATCGGTCCCGGGCGCGGCTCGCTGGCGGTCGTGGGCTGGGGCTCGACGTACGGCGCGCTGTACCAGGCCGTGCGCGCGATGCCGGCCAAAGAGCGCGTGAGCCACATTCACATTCGTTACTTGAGCCCGTTCCCGTCGAACTTGGGCGACCTCCTGCGCGGCTTCGATCGCATACTCGTGCCCGAGATGAACATGGGGCAGCTCGCGACGTTGCTGCGCGACAAGCTCGGCGTCGAGACGATTCAGTTCAACAAGGTTACGGGCCAGCCGTTCCTGATCAGCGAGCTCGTGCAGAAAATCCGCAGCGTGCTCGGCGCCAAGCCCGCGGTGCGGGCCGTGCAGGGAGAGCGAGCATGAGCGCGCAGCTGCAAGCGAAGGACTTCGCCTCGTCGCAGGAAGTGCGATGGTGCCCGGGCTGCGGCGACTACGCCGTGCTCAAGTCGGTCACGAAGATGCTGGCCGACGTCGGCGCCGTGCCCGAGAAGACGGTGTTCGTCTCGGGTATCGGCTGCTCGTCGCGGTTCCCGTACTACCTCGAGACCTACGGCTTCCACACGATTCACGGCCGCGCGCCTGCGATCGCGACCGGACTCAAGCTCGCGAACCCCGAGCTCGACGTTTGGGTCGTCACGGGCGATGGCGACGGCTTGTCGATCGGTGGCAACCACTTGCTGCACGCGCTGCGGCGCAACGTCGGCTTCAAGATTCTGCTGTTCAACAACGAGATCTACGGCCTCACGAAGGGGCAGTACTCGCCGACGTCACGGCTTGGCACGCGCTCGCCGTCGACGCCCGGGGGCTCGTTCGACACGCCGATCTCGCCGGGAGCGTTCGCGATCGGCGCCGGCGCCAAGTTCATCGGGCGCGCCATCGACGTCGACAAGGTCGGCCTGGGCGCCGTGCTCGAGTCCGCCCACGGTTTCGACGGCGCCTCGTTCGTCGAGATCTACCAGAACTGCATCGTCTACAACGACGGTGTGTTCAACTCGTTCACCGAGCGGGAAAACGCGGCCGACGCGCAGCTGCGCGTCGAGCATGGCAAGCCGCTCGTGTTCGGCGCAGACGGCTCGAAGGGCCTCGCGTTCGACGTGAAGACGCTCGCGCTCAAGGTCGTCGACGCGAAGGCCAGCCCAAACGAGGTGCTCGTGCACGACGAGACTAACCGCACGCTGGCGCAGTTGCTGGTCACGATGCCGCAGCCGGAGTTCCCCGTGGCGCTTGGCGTGATCCTGCGTCAGCCGGGGGAGAGCTTCGAGAAGGCTTTCTACGCCCGGCAGCCGACAAAGCTCGAGCGCACGGCCAAGGTGGCCGACGTCATGCGCCAGACGAGCGTCTGGCGCGTGCCCGCCGTCAAATAGTCGATCAGGGAGCGGCGGCGAGTCGCGCCGCGGTTTCTTCGGCCGCGCGCCAGACGCGCAGCAAATTGCCGCTCCAAATCTTGGCGATGTCCGCCTCGCTGTAGCCGCGCCCCGCGAGCTCGGCCGTGACGTTGGCCGTCTCGCTCGCGTCGTCCCAGCCCGCGATGCCGCCACCGCCGCCGAAGTCCGAGCTCAAGCCGACGTGGTCGACGCCGATGAGCTGGACCGCGTAGTCGATGTGATCGACGAGGTCGGCCACGGTCGCGCGCGGCCAACGCGCTTCGATGTCGCGGAGCCCCTGGTCGTACTCGGCGCGCCGTTCGGGTGACAGCGTCGCCAGCGAGCCGGTCGACAGCCCGACGCGCTCGCGCAACGCGCGCTGCGCTTCGATCTGCTCGGGCGGTTGCAGTTTCAAGTATGCCGAGAAGGCGACGATCTGCACGACCCCGCCGTCGTCGCGCAACGCTCGCAGGGTCTCGTCATCGAGGTTCCGCGCGTGGGGCGTGACGCCCCCGATGCTGGAGTGCGACGCGATGACGGGCGCCAAGGACAAGCGCATCGCGTCGAGCGCCGTCTGCTTCGAGCCGTGCGAGATGTCGACCATGACCCCCAGTCGGTTGAGCCGAGCGATGGCCTCCGCGCCGAGCTCGCTGACGCCGGCCGTCGATTCGGCCGGGTCGCCGAGCTGTCGGTTGGGCTGTGCGGAACGCGCCAGGTCGTTGTCGCCGTTGTGAACGAGGCCGAAGTAACGTGCGCCGAGCTCGTGGTACCGGTCGAGCATGTCGAGCCCACGACCGAGCGCGAAGCCGTTCTCGATGCCGATGGCCGCCACGAGCTTGCCGGCGCCCGCTATGCGCGCGACGTCGGCAGCCGTGTAGGCGATCTCGATGCGGTCGGGGTAGAGCTCTTCGGCCATGCGATGGATCGCGGCGAATTTCGTGAGCGCCTCGGACTGCGCGCGCGCGTAGCCTTCGTCGGTGCGCGCCGTCTGGCCCACGTAGACGATGAAGAACGCGGCGTCGAGGCCGCCGCGCGTCATCTTCTCGAGATTGGCCTGCAGGTCGGCCGTCAACGGGTCGACCGCGGGCGTCGCGAAGTCGAGCGGAATGTCGACGTGCGTGTCGAGCGTCAAGGCCCGCCCGACGGCCGCGGGCGGCGCGTCGGCGCCGCAACCGCTCTGGAGTGTCGCGAGACCGAGCAACGCGAGCGAACCGATGGCGACGCGCATCATCGCTGCGTTACCGCGGCATGGCCGGAACCGCCTCGGCCATGTGATGCTTCGCGTCGACGGGGCTCATGAGCGCGTTCGCGACGAGCGCGATCGCGAGCAACGCCGCCATCAGGTACATCGTGAGATTATAGAGGCTCGGCGTCGGATTCACGGCGCCCGACGGCGCTATCTCCATGAGCTTCGCGATCGTGACTGTCTGCTGCGCGATCAACGCGTCGAGCTGGTCGAGCCCGGCGCCGAACGCTTCGCGGAACCGCGCGGGATCGACGCGTGCCGCGAGATCGTGCAGCGCGGAGTCGATCGCCCGCGCGCGCAGCCATGTGATGGCTTCGGGGCCGATGACGCCGGCGACGCTCCAAGCCGTGAGCAACCTCCCGTGGATGCCGCCGACGTAGCGCGTGCCGAACATGTCGGCCAGATACGCCGGGATCGTCGCGAACCCGCCGCCGTACATCGTGAAGATGATCATCGTGGCTGCGTAGAAGTAGACGAGCCACACGACCGCCGGGTCCACGCTCACGCGTTGTGCGACCCATGGGATGGATACGTACAGAACGATGCCGAGCGCGAAGAAGATCCAGTACGTGTTGCGTCGCCCGATGTAGTCGGAGGAGCTCGCCCAAACGAACCGCCCGATCATGTTGAACAAGCTGATCATGACCACGTACGTGGCGGCGAACGCGCCGTCGACGATGTCCGGCAGCGTCGTGCCGAAGATCTCCGTCATCATGGTCCGCGCGACGCTCAACACCCCGATGCCCGCCGTCACGTTGAAGCACAGCACGATCCAGAGCTGCCAAAACTGACGTGTCTTGAGCGCCTCGTCGATATCCACGTTGCGCGCGCTGATCATCCTTTTCGAGCGGTGCGCCTCATCGGGCGGCGTCCAGCCGGCGGGCTTCCAGCCCGGCGCGGGGAGCCGATACGAGAACGCCGCGACCAGCATCACGACGAAGTAGATGATGCCGAGCGTGATGAACGTGGCCGCAACCCCGACGTCGCCCGTGCCGACGACATAGACGCCCTCGGCGCCGCGCACGATCATCCCGGCGACGTCGTTTGCGCCGACGACGACGACCTCGCGCAGCTCGCCTCCCAGTTGCGCGAACCGGCGGCCGGCTTCGGTCACGAGGCTCACCTGGTCGACGGTGCCGAGATAGTCGGGGTCCCGGTAGAACAACCTGATGAAGTATTCCTTGAGGGGGCCGCCGATGATCGCGCCGCCGCCGAAGCCCATGATCGCCATTCCCGTCGCCATGCCGCGCCGATCCGGAAACCAGCGGATCAGAGTGCTCACGGGCGAGACGTAGCCGAGACCGAGGCCGCACCCGCCGATCACGCCGTAACCGAGATAGACCAGCGGCAACTGGTGCAGCAAGATGCCGAGCCCGCCGAGCAGGTAGCCGCCGCCCCAACAGAGCGCCGCCACGGTCCCGACCTTGCGCGGCCCGACTTCCTCGAGCCATTTGCCCGCGAGCGCGGCCGACAGACCGAGAAACACGATCGCAACCGTGAAGATACGGTTCGCCTCGGACAATGCCCAGTCATCGGCCGCAGGCGTCACGACCCCGAACACGCGAATCAACGCCGGGTTGTAGATGCTCCACGCATAGACGGAGCCGATGCAAAGGTGAATTGCGACGGAAGCGGGCGGCACGAGCCAGCGATTGAACGTCGGCGGCGCAACGATGCGCTCTTTCGACAGAAGCCCGGGCATAGAATCCCCCTTGCGGCCCATCCTCGTGTGGGCATCAAGCGCAGCCGCGCATCGGTGGCGCCCCGGGCCGGAATCGAACCGGCGACCTTCCGCTTAGGAGGCGAACGCTCTATCCCCTGAGCTACCGGGGCTCGTGCTGGCAGTCTTCGGCGGACAAAGGATAGCAGGTCGTGCGCGGCCCGAGCGGTGCTCGGCGCCGGCTTCAGGGGAAGTCGTCGAGCAGCACGACCTCGGCGGTCGTGCTGTCGGGGCCGTTGACCGCAAGCACGGCATAGATGCCGCGTTCGTCGAGCGTCACGGGCGTCGGTCCCGAGAGGATTTCGTTCGTGCCCGCGCGCCTGAGGTAGAGATCGTAGGTGCCGGGGACCAACGGGCTGTGCACGCTCGCGCTCGGCGCGAGCAACGCGACTTGCCCGAGGATGCCTTCCGGCAGTTCGCCCGGAGTCACGAGCACGAGCTCGACGGAGTCCGTGAACTGGAGGGCGGCATTGATGAATCGCAGTTTCGCCGTCCCATAGATGCGGCGATTGTCATCGATGGCGAGCACGTGGGTCAGCGTGCCCGCGTCGCCGGTGAAGAGAATCGTGTAGCGCAGCGCGGCAAAGATCGCCACGGTCTGGTCGAGCTCGAGCACGCCGGGGTTGCCCGGTGGCGTCACATTGATCGGAAGAGCCGAGCTCGCCGGCACGGCGGCGTGGCTCGTTGGCGAGGCGAACGGCACGGCCGGGAACAACGGCGGCGCAAACTCGCGGTTGATCGCGAAATCGCGCGGTTGCCGGTCCGTGGCCGCGTTGATGACCCGCAGCTCGGTCGTCGCGTTGCGGTCGAAAAGGACGTCGGATAGGGCTTGCACGAACTGGACGCTGAACGGGGCCGTCGTCTCGCCGGCTTCGGGTGTCACGACGAACGTCGTCGTGGTGCCGGGCGTGAGTGTGATGGTGGGCGAGGTGAACAGCACGGTGGCAGGGTCGCCGGCCGCCGTGAAGAAGAGCTCGTAGTCGCCGCTCGGCACCGTGCGCGCGGCCAATTGTCCTTGTGCGGCGAGGGTGCCGCGCGGTGTCGCACCACCGATCCCGACGCCGGGACGCTCGAGGTACAGGTCCAGGGCGGGCACGCCGCCGCCGCCGTGGGCGGCGAGGATCTGCGCATCGGCGCTCGGAGCCGCGCCGTGCTCGAGCACTACGGGGACGACGTCGCCGGCAACTTCGGTCAGCACGAAGACGTAGCGAGTGTCGCCTACGAGCGTTCTGGTGAACGACCAGGTGTCGAACGTGCCGTCGGCGATCCGCCCCTCGACATAGAAATCGTAGGCGTCGGCGTCATAACTGACCTCTTGGGCGCTCTTGAAGACGAGCGGCAATGGCTGAGTCTGCTCGCGCCGGAAACCGAGCTCGGCAAACCCGGGCGCGGCGTTGACGATGCCGACGGTGACTCGCGGCGGCGTCGGCCGCCCTTCGTCGCAGCCGACGAGGGCGAGCGCGCATACCAGTCCGCACGATGCAAGCTGACGAAGGTTCATAGAGGGGGATTCAAAGATCGGTCGCTGTTCGCGTAGCCGCGTATGGTACAGGCTGGGCCACGCGGGCGAAACGCGCCGCGGGTAGAGCCGTCACGGGAGCCTGATTACAATGACGCCCGCCGTCGCGCGGGCCGGTTCGATCGATTCGAGCCATGCCGCTCTAGACTGCGTCGGCCAAGGAAGATTCCGCGTGACAGCATCCGCAACGATTGCGCGCACCATGTCCTGCCTGCTCCTCGGTTTCGCCCCGGCGCTCGCCGGTGCGCAGTTGGCCGAGCCGCTCCACGTCCGCAACCTGAACCCGCTCGTGGCCGTATTCGGCTTGCCGGCCTGGGATACGGTGCCGCTCGGCACGCGGCTCGGCGTCACGACCGAGGTCGCGAACCACTATCGTTTCTCGGTGCGCGGCGACGATCTTCTCAATTTCGATGGC
>DATFFV010000352.1:0-3835 GCA_035249885.1 Gammaproteobacteria bacterium
CTGCGCCCTCGGCGTCGACGGCCGCACCGGCCTCGAGCAACGCCTCGATGATTGCGGTGCTGCCTACCGTGGCGGCCTCCGCGAGCGGCGTCGAGCCGAACTCGTTCGCTGCGCCGACGTCGGCGCCCGCGTCGATGAGCCGCTCGACGAGCGCGACGTTGCCGTGATAGACGGCCCAGTGCAGCGCCGTCGTACCGTCGGCCGACTTCGCATTGACGTCGACGCCATCCTCGATCGCCGCGAGCGCCACCGTCGCGTTGTCGCGCTGCGCCGCCGCGAGAAGATCCTCCGCCGCGTGCGCAGCAGAGAAGAGCGTCAAGAAGAAGATGGTCTGTATGGAGAAGAGAGCTCCTACGGCAGCACGCTGACCGCCCGAGACGTCGCTGCAGAGCGCTGTCCGGGGCGCTCGCGCGCAGGGACGCGCGCGAGCGAGCCTACAGGGACGTACTTGCGGCGTCCCCGGACAGCGCTCTGCAGCGGCGTCTCGGGCGAGAGGTACGCCTGAAATCGCGACGTCTCGGGCGAGTGACGAGCTCAAATCAAACCTCAGCGAGCTCACCCGTGCTGTCGCCGACTTTGTCGACGGGAACGCCAACGCGCAGCAGCAACGTGAAAAGAAGGTTCGCAAGCGGTGTGCGATCGGGATAGACGAGGTGCTGATTGCCGGCGATCGCGCCCGCGCCGCCGCCGGACACGAGCGTCGGCAACGGAAACTGATTGTGCTGGTTGCTGTTGCTCATGTTGCTGCCGTACAAGAAGATCGAGTTGTCGAGTATCGACCCCGCATCGCCGTCGGAGATCTTCGATAGCTTCGTCATGAAGTCGGCGAACACTTGCGTGTGGTAGCGCTGGATGAGCACGAGCTTCTCCATCGACGCTTTGTTGTCGGCGTGATGCGAGACCGGATGGAACGCGTCGGGCACGCCGACGTGCGCATAGGATTGGTTGCTGACTTCGGCGGCCATCATGAAGCTCGCGATGCGCGTCATGTTGGCTTGGAACGCGGCGACGATGAGGTCGAACTGAAGCCGGATGAGCTCGTCGAAGCTCGGCCGCGCGACGGGCACGTCGGGCAGGTCGATCTTCGTGAGATCGCGTTGCCCCAGCAGCGTGAGCCGCCGCTCGATCTCGCGCACGCTGTCGAGATAGTCGTCGACGAGCACACGGTCCTCGCCACCGAGCGTGGCTTTCAAGGCGTTGGCCTCGGCGAGCACCATGTCGAGCAGGCTCTGATAGTCGCCGGACACGGCGCGGCGCTCCGCGTCGCTCTTGCCGCGGCCGAAGATCTTCTCGAACACCCTGCGCGGCTCGAACTCCATGGGCAGCGGTGTCGTGGGCGTGCGGAACGAGATCGTGCGGCCGTAGCTGCAGCCGTAAGTGCCGTCGCAGGCGGCGCCGCCGCCTTCTTCCTCGGTCGCGACCTCGAGCGAGGGCAGCGGCGTGTCCTGGCCGATGTGGCGCGCGGCGATTTGATCGATCGTGACGCCGCCGAACGGCGAGTGGCTCTGGCGCGGGTGCTCGGCCGACAGCCAGGTCGCCGGTACGATCGCGTGCACGGCCGAGCTCTCGGCCGGTTTGTTGCCGAGACCGCTCACGACGGTCAGGTACTCTTGCAGCGGCTTGAACGGCTCGAGGATCGGTTTCAAATCGAAGTTGCGGCCGACGGCGTCGGGCGTCCAGCGATTCATCTCCGCGCCGAAGCGCGTGTTGTTCATGATCGCGCCGTGCGGCAAGTAGAAGAAGCCCATGCGGGGTTTGGGGGCCGCGGCCGTTTGCGCGAGCGCGGTCGCGGCCGGCACCATCGCCGAGAGCAGCGGCAGCCCGATCGCGGCCGTGCCGCCCCGGAGCAGCGTGCGTCGCGACAAGTGCTTCTTGGTGATGAACATCTCAGCCTCCTGCCGGCTCCTCGGGCGAGCTTCGCATGCGGAACGGCACGCTCCGGGCCACGCCCAAGACGATCGACTCGAAACTATAGCCTTGAGCGGAGGCGTCCGCCACGATGCGGCGCACGACGGGCATGTCGTAATGCTCCACACCGCGGCCGAGCGCAAAGGTAAGCAGTTTCTCGGTCAGCGCATGCACGAACAGCGTGGGATCAGCCGTGAGCGCCGCGCGCAGCTCCGCGGGGCTGTTGACGGGCAGGCCCGTCGACGTGGTCCCCGTCGAGTCGACGAGCACGCCGCTGTCGCGCTCGCGGTCGCGCCATTCGCCGATGACGTTGAAGTTCTCGAGCGCTTGGCCCAGTGGATCGATGACGCCGTGGCATTGATTGCACGACGTCTGCGTGCGGTGCAGGGCGAGCCGCTCGCGCACGGATTTCGGCACGTCGCCGACGGGCGCCAAGTCCGTCTCGACGCCGGGTGGCGGCGGATTCGGCGGCGCCGCAAGGATCTGGTCCATGATCCACGCGCCGCGCAGCACGGGCGACGTGCGGTCGGGGTACGACGTGACCATGAGCACGCTGCCCTTGCCGAACAGCCCGAAGCGCCGCGTGTCGTCGAGCTCGACGCGGCGGAACTGATCGCCGCGCACGTTCGGCAGGCCGTAGTGTCGCGCGAGCCGCTCGTTGACGAACGTGTGCTGCGCCGTCAGCAAGTCGACGACGCTCGCGTCGGTGCGCAGGATGCTGTCGAGATAGAGCTCCATCTCCTTGACGAAGGCGCGGCGCAAGTCCTCGTCGAAGTTCGGATAGAGCCGCGGATCGGGATCGATGGTCTCGAGCCGGCGCACGCCGAGCCATTGGAATGCGAAGTTCGTGACGAGCGAGCGCGAGCGATCGTCGGTGAGCAGGCGCCGGACCTGCCGCTCGAGCACGTCGGGCTCGTGCAGTGTGCCGTCGTTGGCGAGCGCGAGCAGCGTCTCGTCGGGGCCTTGGCTCCAGAGGAAGAACGACAGCCGCCAGGCGAGCTCGAGATCGCTGATCGCATATTGCGAGCCTTGCGGCAGATCGGCGGGCGGTGCGCCGGGCTCGGCGCGGTAGAGGAACTTCGTGCTCGCGAGGATCGCCATGAGACCTTGCTGAATGCCGGTCTCGAAGCCGCCCTCCGCGTGGCCCTGTGCGTAGAACTGCAGCGCGGGCTCGACGTCCTCGCTCGTCACGGGCCTGCGGAAGGCGCCGCGCGCCAAGCGCGTGAGGATTTCCGTGGCGCACGGCTGCTCCTCGCTCGCGTTCGCGGGATAGCAGTTTCCAAAGATGCGCGCGCGGCTCTCCGTCGGCTCCGCGATGCCCGTCGGGTCGTAGGGCCCGATGATTTCCATGCCGTAGAGCCGCGGGATATCGGGCACGCCTTCGCCGGGCACGAGCGACTGCAAGAGATAGTCGCCCTCGGCGAAGCTGCGCGCGACGAACGCCGCGCCCACGCTTCGCCTGCCGGCCGTGACCATGACCGGGATGCCGCGAAAGCGATTCTTGATCGCCTCGACCTCCTTGATCTGACCCTGATCGAGCGCCTTCGAGTCGTCCACGCCGCCGATGTTGCCTGCGAACACCTTGGCGCCGTCGATCGTGACGGCGACCGTGTGCTCGTACTCGAGCCAGCCGTACGGGTAGCCGCGGAGCTCAGAGCCCGGGATCGACGAGATGTTGAGGTTGATGAGGTACGTGCCGTCGGCCGGGAAGTTGTGCTCGACGAGCAGGCCGTCGCGCGTGCCGAGCGGCAGGCCGTCGACGTGCGCCGTGCGCAAGCCGCGCTCGGAGCGATAGTCCGCGCGCGTCGGCGCCGGCGCCTTCTCGCCGACGGCCATGATGCTGATGTCGCGCGCCGCGGCGACGTACTGCTCGATGTGCGTGGGCGTCACGCGCAAGACTTCCGCGACGTTGTCGAAGCCTTCGCTG
>DATFFV010000353.1:0-3011 GCA_035249885.1 Gammaproteobacteria bacterium
TCGAGGCGGGCGACGCGGTCGTCTACGACAGCGAGCGCCTGACCGGCGGCGCCCTGGTGAGCGGCGGGTCGTCGGTCCTGATCCAGGCGACCGACGACACGACGATCGCCGCGATCGCCGGCGCCATCGCGCTGGCGGGCCTCTGGTGGGCTTCGGGGTGGGTGATCCGGGACAACATGCGCGAATGGGGCGAGCAATGGCTCGACAATCTCGACGACCTCGCCGTTCCGTTCTACCTGCCGGACGACGGCCACCGCTACGCCCGCGCGGACGCCTACGTCCGCGAGTTCGGCGAAGTTCTGTTCGTGCGGTACTACTCCGCCGAGGGCGAGCTGGCCTTCACGGAGGCCGCGAACGGCGCCGCTCCGGCGCTCGCGCCGATCGAGCGTGACAAGCTCGGAGCCATCGCGGGCCGGCCGATCGGAGAGCGACGCTACGTGCTCGACGCCGTGTTCCCCGAGATGCCGTTCGTGCGGATCGCCAAGCCGGTCTGGACACGGTCCGTGCGAGCCGACGGTCTGCTCGGCTTCGACCCCGATGCGAGCGCCGTCGACGAGACGCTGGTCGGCTATGTCGAGCTCGGACTGGACTTCAGCAGCTATCAAACGTACCTCGTGCGCTCGACGCTGACGGCGGCGCTCATCGGCGGCGGGCTGCTATTCCTGCTCATGGTGGCGTCCTGGCTCGTCTGCCGGCGTGCGTTGCGGCCGCTGGCCGCGCTCCAAGCGTCCTTGAGGAGGCTGGCGCGCGGACGGACGAACGTCAGCGTCGTCGCTTCCGGCCACCGCGAGATCAGCGCGATCGCGCACGCGTTGAACACCACCGCGAGTGCGCTCGACGAGCGCGACAAGGAGCTCGCCCGGCTCGCGCACGGCGATGCGCTGACCGGGCTGCCGAACCGCGATCGATTCTCCGAGCTGTTGCAGCGGGAAGTCGAGAGCGCGGCGGAGTCGGGCCGCGTCAGCGCGCTATTGCTCGTCGGCGTGGATCAGTTCAAGCACGTGAACGACTCCCTCGGTCACACCGTCGGCGACGGCCTGCTGAAGCTCGTGGCCGAAACGCTCGTCGCGAGCGTCCGCCCGCAGGACACCGTTGCGCGTTTTTGCGGTGACGAGTTCGTCGTGCTGCTTCGAGATGTCAGTAACGAAGAGACGGCGGCGACGTGCGCCGAGCTCGTGAAGCGCGTACAGGATCGGCCCTTCGTCGAACAGGGCCGTTCATTCAGCGTTCGTTGCAGCGTCGGCGCCGCGATGATTCGCGGCGCGTGCGAGCCGGCCAGCTTGCTGAGCCGGGCCGACATGGCCTGCCGTCTCGCGAAGACGAACGGCGGCAACCAATTCCGCTTCTACCTGACGACGAGTCAGGAAGTCGCCGAAATGGCAGCGGACGCATATTGGCTAGAGAAACTTCGGACGGCTTTGAAAACGGACGGCTTCGTCCTCCATTACCAGCCTATCGTCAAAATCCGCACGCAAGAGACGATGTACTACGAGGTGTTGTTGCGGATGCTCGTCGACGGAGAACTCGAATCTCCCGCGACTTTCATTGCGGCCGCGACGCGATTGGGCCTCATGGCAGAGCTCGATCAGTGGGTCATTCGGCATGCATTGCGCAGCCTGGCGGAGCAGCGCGCCGCGCACGGCGACGTCCGCTTCACGCTCAACGTTTCGGGCAGCACCTTCGAGCGCGCGGACTTCTTCAGCTACCTGCAAAGCGAGGCGCGCGCGAGCGGCGTGCCACTCGACGCCATCGTCATCGAAATCACCGAGCAGATCGCGGTGCGGAACCTGGGCGCGGCGGCGACGCAGATGGCCGAGCTCGTGGAGCGCGGTTGCCGGTTCGCGATCGACGACTTCGGCTCCGGCTATTGTTCCTACAGCTACTTGAAAGAGCTTCCCGTAGCGTTCGTCAAGATCGACGGTACTTTCATCGTCAATCTCACTGCGGACATCGTCGATCGAAAAATCGTCGCCGCGATCAGCGAGATCGCCGCGGCTACCTTTTGCGAGACGATCGCCGAGCACGTGGAGAACGACGAAACGCTGCGCCTGCTCGCGAAGCTCGGGATCACGTACGCGCAGGGTTATCTACTCGGCAGGCCGTCGCCGAGCATCGAGGGCGCCTGTCTACCTGCGCCGGTCGCGGCCAAAAAGCGGCGACGGGTGTCGGACCGGCAGGCGGCGGCGCCGTGCCTCGCGTCCTGACGCTCGGCGCGGGTCCGCCTTCTCGCCTCGCCGGGTAGCGCGAGCGGCCGGTAGGCCGCTCGAGCGGCCCTCCTTTACAGTCGGTTACAGTGAACCCGCGGCGGTTCGGCTAGTCTCTAGTTCTCGTGGTCTAATCCGCGAGGAGCCCCGATGAGGAAGCATGTGGTTACGGTAGCCGGTCTCGCGCTCGCGGCATTCGTCGCGCACGCAGCGCCGACCAAGGACCCGAAGGATCTTGCCGGAACGTGGACGCTCGACGAGGGCTCGAGCGACGACCCTGTGCGCGTGCTGCGCGGTGAGCGCGGCCGCGGTCGCGATGGCCGCGTCGTTTTTAGCGGCGCCAGCGTTTTCGGCGTTCCTGTCGGCAGTCCGGAGCGTCGCGCCGAAAGCGGCGATGAGCTCGAGGAGGGCGAGCTCGCCGGCGTCGAGCACGTCTTCGAGGCCACGTATCGCCTGGGCATTCGGCGCGAGGGCGACGTCACGGAAATTCACTACGGCACGGAGCCGACCATCACCTATCGTGACGGCGTCAAAGCAGAGCGCGACGGCGCCGTCGCGCGCGCCGAGTGGCAGGGCGGGGTGTTGACGGTGGAGCACCAACTCGCCAATGGCTCGCTCGTGAGCGAGCGCTACTGGGTCGAAGCGCGCTCGGGCGAGCTGCGTTGGACCACGGAGCTCACACGTCGCAAGGGGTCGGTCGACGTCGAGCGCCTGTTCTACCGCTCTCCCGCCGCCGAGCAATGACCACTCTGAGCGCCGCCTAGCGCGCCCTGGGGGAACCATGCTGAAGTCGAGGCGCGATTTTCT
>DATFFV010000354.1:0-3232 GCA_035249885.1 Gammaproteobacteria bacterium
GCGATTTCACGTCGGGCGCCGTGGTCGGCATGGGCGTCGTCAATCTGCCGGCCGTCGTCGCGGTGGTGGCCGTGACCGGCCTGCTCGTGCTCGGCGTGTCGGAATCCGCATTCGTCAACAACATCGTCGTCGCGATCAAGGTCACGGTCGTCGTCGCTTTCATTGCGATCGGCGCGTTCTACGTGAACCCGGATCTTTGGTCGCCGATGGTGCCGGACGCGGTGCCGGCCGTCGCCGACGCCGGCGGAATGTGGACCCAGATTCGCGCGGCTCTTTGGAACGTGATGACGGCGCAGAACACGGGGCAGTACGGCATGTCGGGCATCATCACGGCGGCCGCGACGATCTTTTTCGCCTACATCGGCTTCGAGGCCGTGTCGACGGCCGGCGCCGAGGCGAGGAACCCGAGCCGCGACATGCCGATCGGCATCTTGGGATCGCTTCTGATCTGCACCGTGCTCTACATCCTGACGTCGGCCGTGCTCGTCGGCATCGTGCCCTACACGGACCTGAACGACCCCGCGCCGATCGCCAAAGCCGTCAACCAGATCGGGCTGCCGTGGTTTGCGTCGCTCGTGAAGATCGGCGCGATCGCCGGACTGTCGTCCGTCATGCTCGTGCTGCTCTACGGCCAGACGCGCATCTTCTACACGATGGCCCGCGACGGCTTGATCCCGCCCGTGTTCGCCAAGGTGCACCCGAAGTTCAAGACGCCGTGGATCAACACGCTCATCGTCGGCGCACTCGCGTGCGGTTTCGCAGGTCTAATGGGGCTCGATCAGCTCGCGAACCTCACGAACGTCGGTACGCTGCTCGCGTTCGCGATCGTCTGCGTCACGGTGATCTACCTGCGCTTCGCGCGGCCCAAGATGCGGCGGCCGTTCAAGACGCCCCTATTCCCGGTCACGCCTCTGTTGGGCGCCCTGATGTGCTTGTTCCTGCTCATGTCACTCATGGCGCACGAAGCCACGCGGAACTTCTTCGTGATTTACCTCGTCATCGGCGTCGGGCTGTATTTCGCGTACGGCCTCTGGCACTCGAAGCTCGGCAAGGGCATCGTCGTGCGCGGCCACGAGGTCATGGCCGAGACGCCTCATCCGAAGGGTTTGGACTAGCTGCAGTGACGGAGCGCTGCGGCTTCGTCGATTGAGGAAGGCGGGGACATGGACTTCTTGGCGGCGGCCTTCGACTACTTCCTGCACGTCGATCGCCACTTGCTCGAGTTCGCCACGGCGTACGGCATTTGGATCTATGCGCTGCTGTTTCTCATCATCTTTTTCGAGACGGGCGTCGTCGTCACGCCGTTCTTGCCCGGCGACTCGTTGCTGTTCGCCACGGGGGCCCTCGCGGCCGCGGGCGTCATCGACGTCGTCGCGGTCTTGAGCTTGCTGACGGCTGCGGCCATCCTCGGCGACAACACCAACTATTTCATCGGCCGCGCCGTCGGGCCGCGGGTGTTCAAGGAACACAGTCGTTGGCTCAAGCGCGAGCACCTGCTGCGCACGCAAGAGTTCTACGCGAAGCACGGCGGCAAGACGGTCGTGCTCGCGCGCTTCGTGCCGATCGTGCGCACGTTCGCGCCGTTCGTCGCCGACGTCGGGCGCATGCACTATCCGCGTTTCCTCTCGTTCGACGTCGGCGGCGGCATTCTCTGGGTGTGGAGCTTTGGGTTGCTCGGCTACTTCTTCGGCGACCTGCCCATCGTCAAAGAGAATTTCGGCCTGACGATCGTCGCGGTGGTCGTGCTCTCGCTGCTGCCCTTCGCGTTCGAAGCCTGGCGCGCCCGCGCGAGTCGCGCCCGCGCGAGTCGCGCCCGCGCGCGGTCGTGAAACTCGTAGAATGAGCCTAGGCGCCGTCACGTTAGCCGCGCTCGCCGTCGCGATCGTGCTGTCTTGCACGTCGCGGCTCAACGTGGGTCTGCTCGCGCTCGCGCTCGCGTGGATCATCGGCGTGTACGTCGGCGACCTGCCCCTGCGCGAGGTCACGGCCGGGTTCCCCGTCGATCTGTTCCTCACGCTCGCGGGCGTGACGCTGCTGTTCTCGCAAGCGCACGTCAACGGCACGCTCGATATCGTGGCGCACAACGCCATGCGCCTGTGCCGCGGGCGCGTGGGGCTCGTGCCGATCATGTACTTCGCGTTGGGCGCGGCGCTCGCCTCGGCCGGGCCGGGCAATATCGCGACGACCGGCTTGCTTGCGCCGATGGCGATGGCCACGGCGCTCAAGATGCGTATGTCGCCGTTCCTCATGGCGATCATGGTCGGCAACGGCTGCAACTCGGGCTCGCTGTCGCCGCTCGCGCCCACGGGCATCATCGTCACGGGGCTCATGGAGCGCATCGGCTTGCCTGGCCTGCAGCTGGAAACCTGGGCCTACAACCTTTTGGCGCACACGATCGTGGCGTTCGCAGGCTACTTCCTGTTCGGCGGCTTGAGATTGCTCGCGCGCACCGATCGCGTCGAGGGCGAGGCGGAGCCCGCCCAGCGCCTCGATCTCCACCAGGTGCTGACACTCGTCATGATCGCGCTCCTGATCGTCGGTGTGATCGTCGGCGGGTTCAACATCGGCATGGCCGCGTTCGCCGGCGCCGTGGTGCTCTCGCTGCTACGGGCTGCCGACGATGCCGAAGCCATCAAGCGCATGCCGTGGGGTACGATCCTCATGGTCTGCGGAGTCACCGTGCTCATCGGCCTGCTCGAGAAAACGGGGGGCATGCAAATCCTCACGAACTTGCTGTCGAGTGTCGCGACGCAGGCGACGATCGTGCCGTTCCTCGCGGCCGTGATCGGCCTGATCTCGGCCTACTCGAGCACCTCGGGCGTCGTGCTGCCCGCGTTCCTGCCGACTGCGCCGGGTATCGTCGAGAACCTCGGCGGCGGCAGCGTGCTCGGGATCGCTTCGACGATGAACGTTGCGGGGCACCTCGTCGACGTCTCGCCGCTGTCGACGATCGGAGCGCTCTGCATCGCTTCGGTGCCCGCGGGTGACATGAGCCGGCGGCTGTTCAACCAGCTGCTCGCGTGGGGCATGAGCATGACCGTCGTGGGTGCTGCGATCTGTTGGGTGTTGTTCGCATAATGGAGGGGCGTCGCATGAAAAGGGCACTGGCCGGACTACTGGTTTTCCTGCTCGGAGCCGCCGCGGTCGCGCAACGCCCGTCGGACCCCGCGCTGCTCGTGCCCGAGACCGCACCGGCGCTCGACTACGTCGTCGCGCCGGTCGCCGTTAGGCT
>DATFFV010000355.1:0-2291 GCA_035249885.1 Gammaproteobacteria bacterium
GAGATTCTGCGCGAGCATGCGGTAGCTCGCGTCGTCGGTGACGTTACCGGCGTCACGATCGCCGACGGTCAGGTAGAACATCCCGTCCGGCCCAACCTCGGCGCGGCCCGCCGTCGCACCCGTGCCCCACGCGTCGGCGACGAAAACGTCCGCGATACCCTCGAGCGCTTTGCCGTCGAAACGGCCGCGCGCGAGCGCGATCGTCGTGTCTCCGCCGTCACGCTGCTTGACGTACGAGAAATAAAGGAGTCGGTTACGCTCGAACTCCGGATGGAGCACGACGGAGTTCATGCTGCGCGCGCGCAGCGCGTCGGCAGGCCAGCCCGGGATCGGTTGCGGATCGAGCTTGCCGCCGCGGACGATGCGCAGGTTTCCCGGCAACTCCGTCACGAGAAAGTCCGTTCCGCCCGGGAGAAACGTCAGGTGCCAGGGCCGCACGAGCCCGTAGGCGAGCGTGACCACGTGAATCCGCACGAGATCGCCCGCGGGGCAGCCGCCGTGCTTCCCGCCGTTCGGCGAGCAGACACCCGGCGTGTAGGTATCGAAAGTCCAGCTCGCGTGCTCGTCCTGCGCGTGCACGAAGGCCGACATGCACAGCGCCGCGGTCGCGAGCCCCAGCCATCGCAAGCGGAGCATTCGCAAGCGGAGCATCCCCCCCTCCCCGTCAAGATCGTTTCTTCTGGATGGACGATAGGCGCGCGCGCGAGGCGGCGTCAACAACGCTGCGCGTTGACTCACGCGCGCGGCGCACGTAGCGTTGCGCAGCACCGCACGCCCGAGGCGTGGCGTGGCACCTGCGGCACGGTCGGAGCCGGCTCGCGCTCGGCTGCGAGCACCACCACACGGACGTGACGAGGCGAGAGCCAACATGAACGTTCGTCACACGTGCCCGATAGTAGTGACGCTACTACTGGTATTCGCTCCAGGCTGCACCCCGAGCGAGACGCCGCCCACGCAACCGACCGCGCCGCCGGCTGCGCCCGATCCTCTCGTGTTCGACACCTGGGTGCCGGGGCCCTGCTCGCCGAACGGCCAGGCGCAGGGCAATTGCCCGCCCGGCGACCTGTTCCGCGTGCGCCTCACTCCGATCGCCGAAGGGCTCATGAGCCCCCGCCACATGGCGTTCACGCCGAACGGCGACCTCTTGATCACCGAGCTCGCGGAGCCTCCGGGCGATCCCGCGACCGGCAACCAAGCAGTCCAGGGACGACAAGGGCGGGTACGGATCGTGCGCAACGGCGTGCTGACTGCAGAGCCGCTCGCGGGCTGGCCGACGCCGAGCATCGAGGCCGGCGCATTGCAGTCCGTCATCGTGCATCCGCAGTTCGCCACGAACGGGTTCGTGTACCTGTACTACATCAAGAAGCGCGACGAGATGTCGTCGCGAGCACTCGCTCGCGCACGGCTCGAAGGCAATGCGCTTGTCGACATGCAGGAGATCTTCGAGGCCGACTCTTGGATTCCGGGTGGGCCGATGGCGGGGCGCGCCGCGTTCGGGCCCGACGGCACGATCTACCTGACCGTGAACGATCACGTCGAGCACGACGGGCGCGACGGCGGCAACGAGCCGTTGTTGGCGCAGCAACTCGACAACGACGTCGGCAAGGTCTTACGCATCCGTGACGACGGCGGCATTCCGGCCGATAACCCGTTCGTCGGGCGTGAGGGCGCGAACAGCCAAGTGTTCACCTACGGGCAGCGCAACGTGACGGATTTCGCCTGGCATCCCGAGACGGGCGAGCTCTGGACCACGGAGATCGCGCCGATGGGCGGCGACGAGATCAACGTCCTGCGCGCCGGGCAGAACTACGGTTGGCCGCTCGTGTCGCTCGGCAAGAACTACAACCGCAAGGAGCTCAGCGAGAGCCACTGGTACCTGCCCGGCATGGAGATGCCGGTGATGTACTGGACCCCGTCGATCAGCCCATCGACGCTCGTTTGGTACACGGGCGACAAGCTCGCACCCTGGAACGGGCACCTCTTCGTCGGCGCGCTGAATGCCCAGGCGCTTGTGCGCGTGGCGTTCGATCAACCCATGCCGCAAGCGGAACGGCGGGATTCGCTGTTCATGTCGCTGGGGCGGCGTTGGCGTCATGTCGTTCAGGGGCCGGACGGCTATCTCTATGCGCTCACGGAGAAGCGCACGCTCGGCGGCCAACCGAGCCCAAGCGACACCACGAGCGGCGTCGTGTACCGGATCGAGCCGGCCGAGTAGCGAGATTCGCGTGGGCCTCAACGTCCGGTACTGGGATCGCCACAGGGCTGCGGCGGCGCCGCATCGCCGGCGTCGA
>DATFFV010000356.1:0-8359 GCA_035249885.1 Gammaproteobacteria bacterium
CGCGAGGCCCACGACGCCTAAGCGTGCGGCAAGCTCGGGCGTGACGACGCCCGTGCCCGCGAAACGGTCGCGCACGCCGGCGTGCTCGTCGAAAATGCCGCGCACCGTCGCGACGTCGACCTCGATGGCGCGCGCGCGCGCCGCGAGCTCCGCGACGCGTTCCGTCGCCGCGTCGTGCGCCACGCCGCCCGGTGTCACGAAGTCGAGGAGGTAACGACTGCCGAGCGCCGACTGTGTCGCACGAAGCCACAGCTCTTTGAGACGCGAGAGTTGAGCGAGCCCGAAAGCGAAACCGGCGTCGTTGCCGAGCGCGCCGAGGTCGCCGAGATGATTGGCGATACGCTCGGCTTCGAGCGCGAGCGCTCGAAGCCAGACGGCGCGTGCGGGAGCTCGGCTCTCGGCCATCCCTTCGAGGGCTTGGCAGTAAGCCCAGGAGAACGCGACCGCGGAATCCCCCGATACCCGCGCCGCCAAGCGATGGCCGTCGAGCAACCGGGTGCGCGTGAACAGTTGCTCGATACCCTTATGGACGTAGCCTAGCCGTTCCTCGAGCCGCAGCACCTTCTCGCCGACGACCGAGAAACGGAAATGACCGGGCTCGATGATGCCCGCGTGCACGGGGCCGACGGGTATCTCGTGGACGCCGTCGCCGGTCACCCGCACGAACGCATAATCGTCGGGGCGAAGCTCGTTGGCGCCCGGCGGCGGTGCATCGGCGGCCAGGGGCAAGTAATCCGCCGGCCACGCCGCGTGCCGCAGCCACGGGCGCGTGTCGGTGTCTTGTGTGCGCACGCCCGTGAGATCGGCGGCGGCACGCTGCATGCGGTTGGCCGCGGGAAAAACGTCTGCCAGGGTCGGGTACTCGGCCGGGGGCTCGGGCAAAGTCAGCGTGACGAGCAGCAGGAAGTCGTCGCCGGCGTACACGGCCCGCACGGCTGCGCCGCCGTCACGTTCAGCCCACAGCGCGTGGAGCCGCGTACCGCCGGCCGCGAGGTCGAGCGCTATCTGGCGCCACTCGGGTGCGCTCACGGCCACCTCGCGGGCGCCCGGTGCGCCGCGCAGGGGTTGCGAACGAGCAAGCCAGTTGCGAATCGCCATCGTGTCGTTCCGCGATTACCCGCCGGCAATCAAGTCGGCCGCCAGCCGATACCAATCGGCCAAGTACGGCGGTATGAAGACGCCGAGCAGCAGCACGAGCGCCAAGTGCGCGAACACGGGCAGCAGCGCCGGTGAGTGCGGTAGCCGTTTGGCCGTGGTCTCGCCGAACACCATGGGTTGAACCCGGCGGAACACGGCCGCGAAGGCGATGCCGAGCGCGAGCAGGAGTATCGGCGTCGACCAGGGCTCCTGGCGCATGGCCGTCGTGAGGATCAGGAACTCGCTCGCGAACACGCCGAACGGCGGCATGCCGAGGATGGCGAGCGAGCCCAGCATCAGGCCCCAGCCGACCGTCGGGCTCACGGTGACGAGCCCGCGAATGTCGTCGATGGCCTGCGTGCCGGCTTTCTGTGCGGCGTGCCCAACGGCGTAGAAAATCGCCGACTTCGTCAGTGAATGAACCGTCATGTGCAGGAGCGCCGCGAAGTTGGCGACCGCGCCGCCCATGCCGAACGCGAACGCGATGATCCCCATGTGCTCGATCGACGAATAGGCGAACAGACGTTTGACGTCTTTCTGCCGCCAGAGGAACAGCGACGCGAGCACGACCGAGAGCAAACCGAAAGCCATGAGCATTCGCGAGGGCAACGCCGACTGCAGCGAGCCTTCGACGAGCACTTTGCAACGCACCACGGCGTAGATCGCGACGTTGAGCAGCAGCCCGGACAATACGGCGGAAATGGGCGTCGGGCCCTCCGCGTGCGCGTCGGGTAACCAATTGTGCAGCGGAGCGAGACCCACCTTGGTGCCGTAACCGACGAGTAGAAACACGAACGCCAGAGTGAGCACTGCCGGCTCGAGCTGCCCTTTGACCTCGTTGAGATTGGTCCACAAGAGCGCCGTCATGCCGCTGCCGCCGAGCACCTTCTCCGCCGCGAAGTAGAGCAAGATCGTGCCGAATAGCGCCTGCGCGATGCCGACGCTGCAGAGAATGAAGTACTTCCAGCCCGCCTCGAGGCTCGCGGGCGTCCGGTACAGCGTTACGAGCAGCACCGTGGACAGGGTGGCGGCTTCCATCGCCACCCAGATCATCCCCATGTTGTTGCTCGTGAGCGCGAGCAGCATCGCGGCGATGAACAGCTGATACATGCTGTGGTAGAGGCGCAGGTGCTGCGGCTTCACGCGCCCATGTTCCGCCTCGATGCGCATATAGGGGCGCGAGAACAGCGACGTCGTAAAGCTCACGAAAGCCGTGAGCGTCACCAGAAATACGTTGAACGGATCGATGAAGAACTGCTCGCCGAATGCCGTGAAGCTACCGTCGCCGATGACGCGGCTCGTGAGCACGCAGGCGGCGACGAAGGTCGCGGCGCTGAAGCCGACGTTGACCTCGGCCGCCCAACGCCGCCCGCCGACGGCAGCGAGAACCGCGGCGCCCAGCACCGGCATGACCAGCAGCAAGCCGAGCTCCACGCTCACTGGTCCTCCCGGAGCGATTCGAGATGGTGCAGGTCGAGGCTATCGAACTGCTCGCGGATCTGAAAAAAGAACACGCCGAGCACGAGCATCGCGACCAGTACGTCGAGCGCAACGCCGAGCTCCACGATCATGGGCATACCGTAGGTCGCGCTCATCGCCCCGAAGAACAGGCCGTTCTCCATCGACAGAAAGCCTACGACCTGGGACATGGCCTTGCGGCGCGTGATCATCGTGAGGAACGACAGCAACACGACGGCGATCGCGATGCCGATGCCGCTGCGCGTCGCCGTGCTCGCGAGCGCCACGATGGGCTGTGCGAGGCCGAACGAGAAGATCACGAGGAGCAGGCCGATGAGCATGGTCCCCGAAATGGCGAGCAACGGCTCGCTGTCCCAGTAGACCCCGAGCCGCTTGATGAGCCGGTTGAGCAGCCACGGCAGGAACAGAACCTTGAGGAGCAGCGTGAGCAAAGCCGAGAGATACAGATGCGTTTCGCCCGTGCGCCAGGCCAAGAGCAGCGTGGCGGCGCACAGCAACGCCGCCTGGACGGCGAGCAGCTTCACGAGCGTGACGACGCGCCGCTGCGAGAGCATGCCGAACGCGAGCAGCAGAAACAGTGCGGCAATCGCGTTCAGGATTTGTAGATCGAGCGACAGGTCACTCATGGGTTCAGCCTTCGAGCAGCAGATGAACAAGCAAGCCGAGAACTGCCAGCAGGAATGCCGTCGCGAGCAGCTCCGGCACTCGGAACACGCGTAGTTTCGCGAACGTGGTCTCGGCCACCGCGAGCGCCGCGCCGCAGACGACGAGCTTGAGCACGAGAATCGGAATGGCTCCGAGCAGTGCCGCGACCGTCGGCGTCTCCGTGGTGGCGGCACCCCACGGCACGAATAGAGCGAGGCCGATGCAGGCGTAATTGAAGAGCTTCAGAGCAGCCGACCACTCCATGAGTGCGAGATGGCGCGCCGAATACTCGAGCAACATCGCCTCGTGGATCATCGTGAGCTCGAGGTGAGTCGCCGGATTGTCGACAGGGAGCCGCGCGTTCTCGGCGAGCAGCACCAGCGTGAAAGCGACGGCCGTGAAAGCGAGGCTCGGGTAGAGCGCGAATGACCCCGTGGCGAGACGCTCGGCGATCGCGGGCAACGCAGTGCTCTGCGAGATCAACGATGCGACGAAGATCACGATGAGCAGCGCAGGTTCGGCGAGAAAGCCCACCATCATTTCGCGCCGTGCGCCAAGCGTGCCGAACGCCGTGCCGACGTCCATGGCCGCGAGCGCCATGAAGACGCGTGCCGTCGCTAGCAGCCCCACGAGTGCGATGGCGTCGGCCGCGTCCGAGAACGGCAGGTTCGTCCCGGTCGAGGGCACGATCGCGGCGGCGCAGATCATCGTCCCGAATACGATGTAAGGCGCCGTGCGGAACAACGGCGAGGCGTGCTCGGCGAGCACGGCTTCCTTGATGAGCAGCTTGCGAATGTTGCGATACGGCAGCCAGACGCTCGGCGGCGTGCGGTTTTGGAGCACGGCTCTGCACTGCGCGATCCAGCCCACGAACAACGGCGCGGCGAGCAGCGCGATCAGCACTTCGAGGACCTGAATCGGCCAGGTGAGGTCGATCACAGGGCGAACCCCAGCAGCACGAGCAGCGTGACCAGGCTGTAGACCAGGTACGTCGAGATGCGCCCTTGCTGCAGTTGCACGACGGTCTGCGCGAGGCGTTGCACGAGCGCGGCCGCCGGCAAGTAGAGGCCCGTCCAGATCCGGTCGCTGATTTGCACGCGGTAGTGCGGCGTGGGATCGGTCGGGCTCGGAAGCTCCCGGCGCATGCCGAAGAACGGCTCGAAGATGTGGCGAATCGGCTGGCCGAAACCCTCGGCGGTGTCCTGCATTCGCGAATCGAGCCGCGCGAACCCGCAGTCCCACGGCGCCGAGCGCCGGACGCGGCGCCGATAGACGCGCGTAACGACGACAATCGTGGCGACGACGCAGAGCAGGACGATCGAGAGAAACACGAGCGGCGCATACGACGCTTGGCGGCCCGCGACCGGGTCGAGCAGCCACCAGCGGCCGAACGTAGCTCCGGGCTCCAGCAAGCCGAACTGCGCCGGCACGCGCGCAAAGAACGAGATGGCTTGATTCGGCAACAGGCCGAGGAGCACGCAGCCCGCCGCGAGCCAGAGCATCCCCAATCGCTCGCGCCAGCCGGCGTCGTGGGCGTCGGCCAACGCGGCCTCACGCGGTTGGCCGAGAAAGACGACGCCGAAGAATTTCACCATCACGTAGCCGGCCAGCGCCGCGGCCAGGGCAACGACGGCCGTGCCGAGCGGCAGCAACATGTTGAGGAACAGCTGCGGCACTTCGTGCGCCGACAAGAACGCTTGGAGCAGCAGCCACTCCGAAACGAAGCCGTTGAGCGGCGGCAACCCCGCGATCGCGAGAGCGCCGATCAACGTCGGCCACGCGACCCACGGCATGCGGTGAATGAGCCCGCCGAGGCGCCCCAAATTGCGCTGGCCCGTGGCGTGTAAGACCGCGCCCGTGCCGACGAACAGCAGGCCCTTCATGAACGAGTGATTGACGGCGTGATAGAGCACGGCGATGAGCGCGAGCGCCGCCGGCGCGCTCATCCCCGCGGCGTGGAAGACCAGTGCGAGGCCGAGGCCGGCGAACAAGAGCCCGATGTTCTCGATCGACGAGAACGCCAACAGCCGTTTCATGTCGGTCTGCGCCGCCGCGAACACGACGCCGTACACGGCGGAGAAGAGGCCGAGCGCCATCGCGACGAGACCCCACCACCAGGCGGGGTCGTCGAGCAAGTCGAACGTCACGCGCAGCACGCCGTAGACGGCCGTCTTGATCATGACGCCGCTCATGAGTGCCGATACCGGCGAAGGTGCTGCCGGATGCGCTTCGGGCAGCCAGACGTGCATCGGTACGAGGCCGGCTTTGGCGCCGAAGCCGACCAGAGCGAGCAGGAACGCGGCCGACGCCCAGCCCGGCGACAGCTCCGCCGTGCGCATGGCGTCGAACGTGAACTGCCAGCTGCCGCCCTGCATCACGCCGAACGAGAGCAGGATGCCGATCGCGCCGAGGTGCGCGATGAGCAAGTACAGGAAGCCGGCTTGCCTGATCTCGGGGATCCGGTGCTGCGTCGTGACGAGAAAGTACGACGTCAGCGCCATCGATTCCCACGACACCATGAACGAGTAGGCGTCGGCGGCCAACAGAACCGCACCCATCGAGGCGAGAAATAGATGGTATTGGAGGCAGAGCAATCCCGGCAGCGTGCCCTCGCCGCGGCGAAAATAGCCTGCGCCGAAGAGCGATATTCCGGTCGAGGCTGCGCCCAACAGGAACAGGAACACGCTGGAGAGCGCGTCGCGCTGCAGGTGCACGGGAAGGTCGGGTAGGCCGATGCCGAGGACCCACTGCTCGGTGGGGCCCGTGATGCTCAACGCGGCCGTCACCGCGATCGCGGCACTCACCGCGGCGCCCAGCGGAAACAGGATGTGGGCCACGAGCCGCAGGCTCGTGGGCCTAAGCAGCCCGAGAAATCCGATGACGACCCAAAGACCGAGCAGGCTTACGAGTAGGAGCATCGGAGCCGATACGGGCACGCTCACCAAGGGTCTCGCGGGAGCCCCGTAGGGGCGACCTCAATACTGTGCTTGAATGATGATATCAGGTGCCGAACGTCACGCGCCGCGAGAACGAGGGGCGGCACAGCGCCCCTCGGCCGCCCGCGAAGCTCAGTCGAGCGTCACGTAGCGCTCGAGGCGTGCGACCTCTTTCGCGTCGACGTACTTGCCGATCTCGCGGCGGAACTGCTCGAGGCTCGTGTACGGCCGGTACTCCTCGAACTCGTGCGCCATCCGCTCGCTCAGACCCGGAATCGTGAGGAAGGCTTCGCGGCTCGCGCGATTCAAGCTCATCGGCACGAACACGTACTGCTCGAGCCTTGCGACCTCGGCGGCCGGGACGTACTTGCCGATCTCGCGGCGGAACTGCTCGAGGCTCGTGTACGGACGATATTCTTCGAACTCGTGGACCAGCCGGTCGGTCATGCCGGGGATCAGGCGAATCTCTGCGGGCGACGCCGTGTTGAGATTGATGCCGAGGAACAGCCGGCCGTAGAGCGCCTGACGCTGCTCCGCGCTCAGCGATTGGCCGAGCAGGCCGTCGAGGTCGGCCACGCGCGCGAACGGCCGGCGCGCGACGATGGTCTGCGCGAGCGCCGCGCTCATGTGCGGCGCCGTCACGAGATCGGCTTCGCTAGCCGAGTTGGCGTCCAATAGATCGGTGTTCGTGCCCACTTGGGCGAGTGCGGCGCCGGCGAGCGCCAACAACACGATAGCGGCGATTTTTGGGATCATGGCAGCGACAACTCCTCGTCTGAAGTGGCGTGGTTGAGTCAACATACGGCGGCAGCGGACCAGGCCCGCGGAGCGAACGCCCGATGGCGAGGATAGCGCAAATCGTCGGTTCCTATCGGCTGCTGGCGTTGCTGCTCGCGCTGCCCTGGGCGTGGCTCGCGATCGGCTATGCCACGGGGCGGCTCTTCTACGGCGAGGTCGTGCACGCCTCCGGCGAATGGGCGATGCGGTTCCTGCTCGCGGCGCTGGCCATAACGCCGCTGCGCCGAATCTTTCCTCGCCACACATCGACGGCGTGGCTCCTGCCGCGACGGCGCTATTTGGGCGTAGCCGCGTTCGCGTACACGGTCTTGCACGCGGTCGTTTACCTGCAGCGAATCGCCGATTGGCCGCGAATCGTCGCGGAGGCGGCGGAAGCGGGCTTGCTCACGGGCTGGATCGGGCTCGCGCTGTTCCTGCCGCTCGCTGTCACGAGCAACGATGCCTCCGTTCGCCGCCTCGGGCCTGCGTGGAAAACGCTGCATCGCCTGGTCTATGCCGCTGCCGCCGCGAGCTTCGTGCATTGGATTCTCGTGGCGTTCGATCGCACGACGGCGTACGCATATCTCGCCATCTGGGTGGCGCTCGTGGTCGCACGCTTCGCCGTGCCCGCGCGCAGACCTACTGAATCGTGAAGCCGGCCGACTTGCTGAGCGCAGCTCTGCAATCCACGAGCCCACCTTGGGAATCCGACGCGTACTGGCCGACGTTTGCCCTCACCCGTCAACGACGTCGTGAACGTCCTGCACGCTCCGGCAGTGCTCGACGACTCGCTCGAGCACGCGCCGAGTAACGCGGTTGCCATTGCGACGGAAATAGTCACGGAGCATTTCATACGCGTTCTCCTGATGCCGGTGAACGTGCCACGCGATCGTGTCAATTGATCTCGTAGATGCGGACTTTTTCGTTCGTCGTCTCGACCTCGACGACGGACGCAGTGCGCTCGCCGAGCGTCACGGTGAATTCCGCCGGTTGCGACGGGCGGCCGAGCAGCCGGTCGAACTCGGGCGCGTCGTAGATTTCGGTCGCGGCTGCGACCGGAGGCGATGCCGAGTCGCCTGGCTCGCGCAGTAGCATGACCGCGAGCACGAGCGCGGCCGCAGCGCACGCTGCAGCGGCGAACGCGAAGCCGCGCCGACGCGGCGCGTCGGCGCTCTGTGCGGTTTCGTCGAGACGTTTGGCGAACCGCTCGGCGCCGCCCGGCGGCGGCGTAAGCTCCGTGAACAATCCGTGTCGTTCATCGTTCATGCGCAACCACTCCCTCGATTTTGAGCCGCTCGCGCAACAGCGCGAGCGCCCGCGTCCTGCGGGATCCCACGGTTCCTTCGGCGACGCCGAGCGCTGCCGCGATTTCGGCGTACGTCATC
>DATFFV010000357.1:0-2984 GCA_035249885.1 Gammaproteobacteria bacterium
GGCCGCTACGCCGACGGACCCGAAAGCCATGTCCGGCATGTCGATTCTCGGCAATCAGGAGGCGCCGAAGTCGCTCGTGATCGTGCCGTGGAAGAGCTCGGAAATCGGCAACGGCATCGGCGTGTCGCGCGCGCTCGACACGAGAATTCGCGCGGTCGACAAAGACGTATTCATGCGCGAGCTCAAGTACTACTCGATTCGTTCGGGGAAGTGAGAAATAACGCGCGGTTAAACGCGCTGTTTATGTGAAATGGGTCGTCGCCGGATGACGACGGGTTGTCGCAGGCGCGCATGCGCCGAACGAGCACTCCATCACGCACCGGCGATCGCGACGAGATTTACGCTACACGCTGATTTTGACACATCGCACTCGGTGCATCAGAGGATTCGGATATGGACGTTATGTATGCAATCGTCGAGTTCTTCGTTCAGGGCGGCATCTTCATGTACCCGATCCTGTTCGTGTTCGCGGTCGGCGTGGCGATCGCCCTCGAACGCTACGTGACGCTGACTCTGCTCACGAGGAGAAACCAGGCGATGTGGGGGCAGGTCCAGCCGTTGCTCGCGAAGCGCGATTTCGACAAGGCGCGCGAGCTCACGGCCAAGGACACCTCCACGATCGCGCAGCTCCTCGGCATGGGCCTCGAACGTCAGGGCGCCGTGCGCCGTCGCGACGACATCGAGATCGCGATGGAGGAGTGCATGCTGGAGATCATGCCGCAGCTCGAGAAACGCACGGGCTACGTCGGCCTCGCGGCGAACGTCGCCACGTTGCTGGGGCTGCTCGGCACGATCATGGGCCTGATCCAGGCGTTCACGGCCGTCGCCAACGCGAACCCGGCCGAAAAAGCCGACCTGCTCGGCGCGGCCATCGCGGTCGCGATGAACACCACGGCCTTCGGTCTGCTCGTCGCGATCCCGCTGCTCGTGGTGCACGCCGTGTTGACGACGAAAACGGCGCAGATCGTCGCCGGCCTCGAGATGGCGTCGGTCAAAACGTTGAACGCGATCCAGTCGACGGTGAAGCGCCAGTTCCAGGTCGCGGCCTAGCGGCGCGCCTTCGGCCTGATCGTCATGCGAAAGCATCACTACAAGCTCCAGGGCAAGGAAGCGCAGGAGCTCAACATCACCACGTTCCTGAACCTCATGGTGGTGCTCGTGCCGTTCCTGCTGATCACGGCGGTGTTCTCGCGCATGGCCGTCATCGAGCTCAATCTGCCGAGCTCGACGAGCGGGCCCGCGTCGGAGGTCGGTTTCCGCCCCGAGGTCATCGTCCGCGAGCTCGGTCTCGAGATCACGAACGGCCGGCAAATCATCGCGGCGATTCCGAAGGTCGACGGCGAGTACGATCTCGCGACGCTGGCCACGTACATGCAGTCGCTGAAACAGGACTACTCCGAAGTCGATGCCGCGTCCGTGCTCGTTGAACCGCAGATTCCGTACGACTACCTGATTCGCGTCATGGACGTCGTGCGCAGCGTCGATATCCCCGATGCGACGGCCGAGAACGGCTTCGTGCGCGTCGCGTTGTTCCCGGCCATTGCCGTCGGAGAGGCGCCATGAAGAACTCACGGCGCATGACGCGTTTGTCGCGTTTTCGACCGAAGGTGTCGGCCATCAACCTCACGTCGCTCATGGACGTGTTCACGATCCTCGTGTTCTTCCTGGTCATGAACTCGGGCACCGAGATCCTCGATTCGCCGAACGACCTCGTTCTGCCGGAATCCGTGGTCGAGACCAAGCCGACCGAGACGGTCGTGATCAACATCGGCAGGGACGAAGTGCTCGTCCAGGGCGAGCCCGTCGTGCGTGTCGCCGACCTCCTGGCGACGGACGGCGGCGACGTCATACCCATCATGGAGCGGCTCGCCGAGCTGCAGAGCCGCGTGATCGGCGTACGCACTCAGCTCGTCGCCGAGAGCCTGGCTATCACGATCTTGGCCGATAAGTCGATCCCGTTCAGCGTGGTCAAGCAAATCATGTCGACGTGCACGGCGCAGGGGTATGAGCGTATTTCGCTCGCCGTCATCCAGAAGGAATCGGCCGTGGCCTCGGCGGCCGCCTTGGCAAGCACAGAGATCTAGCGCGGGACGCTCATGAACGCTGCGATGTCGCAACAATCGGAGCCGCTGCAGGCACAAGTCGAGGAGGCGCTCGAGAAGCTCGGCGGCCTCGAGCAAAATCTGCATGCCATCAAGGGCGAGCTCGATGCGCTCGCCGAGCAGCGCGAGCAGCACATGCTGCTCGAGCAAGCCTGCGACTCGCTGGACAAGCTCGCCGAGCACGGCGCGCAGAATTTGTTCTGGGGTGACGGGCACGAGGCGAGCCGGGTCGCGGGTCAACTAGACCGCGTTCGCCAACGCGTCGCGGGCTTCCACGAGCGCATCGCGGAAATCGAGAGCCGCCGGCAGGCCATCCTTGACGAGATCGCGGCCGGTCGCGACGTCCTCGCGATCCTCGAGGACGACCTCGACGAGCAGCGCCAAGAGGAAGAGGACCTCCGCAACGAGTGGGTCGTCGAGCGAGAGCCCGCTCCCGAGCGCCCGCGAGTCGTCGCGATGCCGTGGGTCCGCGGTGCCGAGGAGGATCGGCGCCTGCGCAAGAATCTCGTTCAGGCGCTGGCCGCTGCGCTGCTGTTCGGTGTGCTGTTTCCGCTCGTCGATATCCCGATACCGGAAGCGGCGGACGTCATCGAGGTGCCCGAGCGCCTCGTCGAGCTCATTCGCGAGCGCCGCCCATTGCCGCCGCCGCAGCCGGTTGCCGAGGACCGCCCGCAGGAGCGCACGCCCGAGGAACCGACGGAGCCGCCGCCCGAGCCGGAGCCGCAGCAGGTCGCGTCCGAGACGCCCGCCGAGCCGACGCCCGAGCCCGCCGGCGAAGGGATACCGAACGAGCCGCCCGGCCAACGCGCACGGCAGAGCGGCATCCTCGCGTTCCGCGAAAGCTTCGCGGCTGCAGCGAATCGGCCGGCCGCGCGGCTCGGC
>DATFFV010000358.1:0-3255 GCA_035249885.1 Gammaproteobacteria bacterium
CGCTCGAAGCGCTCGGCCACCGCGTGGCCGTCACGAGCATGAACAGCGGCCTGCACGCCATCACCATCGACTACACGCCGCGCGGCCGCGTGCTCGCCGGCGGCGTCGACCCCCGCCGCGAAGGCGTCGCCCTCGGCGACTAGCGTTGGCAGTGGGGGCAGTAGTAGGTGGCGCGCGCGCCGATGACGCGGCGCTCGATTGGAGTGGAGCAGGTGCGGCATGGCTCGTCGTCGCGCTCGTAGACGAGAAGCGAGGTGCGGAAGTAGCCGGGCTGGCCGTCGCCGCCGACGAAGTTGCGCAAGGTCGTGCCGCCGTCGTCGATCGCGTCGAGCAGCACGGCGCGGACCGCGGCGACGAGAGGTTCGAAGCGCGCGCGGGCGATGCGGCCGGCCGCGCGTAGCGGATGGATGCCGGCGCGAAACAACGCCTCGTTCGCGTAGATGTTGCCGACGCCGACGACGACGTGGCCGTTCATGAGGTGCTGCTTGATCGCGACGCGCCGCCCGCGGCTCACACTCGAGAGATAGTCGGCAGTGAAGTCGGGACCGAGCGGCTCGGGCCCGAGCTCTTTGAGCAACGGGTGATGGTGCGGTGTCGCCGTGAGCACGAAGCTGCCGAAGCGGCGCGGATCGTTGAAGCGCAGCGAGCCGCCGCCCGCGAAGTGCACGTCGATGTGATCGTGAAGGCCCGGCGCGATGGCCGTGGGCAGGTAGCGCAGGCTTCCCGACATGCCGAGGTGCACGAGCAGCGTGCCCGCGTCGGTGCCGAACAGAAGATACTTGCCGCGGCGCTCGAGGCTATCGATGCGCGTGTCGGCGAGCGCCTGGGGCAATCGTCGCGCCACGGGCCAGCGCAGCCGCGGCTCACGCACCTCGACGCGCGAGATCGCGCGGCCAACGACGTGCGGCGCCAAGCCGCGGCGCGTGGTCTCGACCTCTGGGAGCTCCGGCATCGCGCGAGCTTACGCCGCGCGCGCGGTGGCGCCAAAGCGGGGGGTCGTCCGTGATCCAGCGCACGCTTGGCGGGCCTTCGTTGGAGTAGCCTCGGGCGATCGGCTATATTGCGAGGCATCCCAGGCCAGCGCTGCCCAGCACGGCCTATAACCATCGAGGGTCGAGCACACGTGGATTTTCTTCTCGAGTACCAGTACGGCCTGTTGAATCTCGGCGTTTGGGGTTACGTCATCGTCACGCTGTTGTGGCTCCACGCCACGATGATGGCCGTGACCCTTTACTACCATCGCGACCAGGCGCACCGGTCCGTCGATCTGCACCCCGTCGTTCGGCACGTGTGCCGGTTCTGGTTGTGGCTCAATACGGGCTCCTCGACGCGCGAATGGGTAGCCGTGCACCGCAAGCATCACGCGCTCTGCGAACGCGACGGCGACCCGCACAGCCCGCGGATCTACGGCTTGAAGAAAGTGCTGCTCGAGGGCGCGGAGCTCTACCGCGGCGCCTCCCGTGACCGCGAGACGCTCGAAAAGTACGCCAAGGGCACGCCCAACGACTGGCTCGAGAACAACCTCTATCACCATCCGACGCGCAGCTACTACGGCATCGTGTTGCTCGTGGTCGCCGACCTCGTCCTGTTCGGCGTTCCCGGCATCATCATGATCGCGCTGCAACTCTCGAACATGCCGTTCATGGCGGCCGGCATCGTCAACGGCCTCTGCCACGCGAAGGGCTACCGCAACTTCGAGACCGACGACGCATCGACGAACCTCTGGCCGCTCGGGCTGCTCGTGGCCGGCGAGGAGCTCCACAACAACCACCATGCGTTCCCGACGTCGGCGCGCTTCTCGATGCGCCCGCACGAGGTCGACATGGGCTGGCTGCACTTGAAGGTGCTCGTTGCGCTTGGCCTAGCCAAGATCCGTCGCGTGGCGAGCATGCCCGAGCTCGAAGCGACGTCGCGCGCCAACACGGAGCTCGACGAGCTGCGTGCGATCATCGTCAACCGCATGCACGTGCTGCGCCATTACACTTTGAACGTCACATTGCCCGTGCTGCGGCGCGAGCTCGAGAGTCTCGGCGACAACGCCAACTCGTTGGTGCGGGCGACGCGCCGGCATCTCGCTTGGCAGCCCGACATGCTCGACGAATCGTCGCGCGCGCGCCTGGCGGAGCTCGTCGCGCGCCATCCGCGCTTCAAGACCGTCCTCGAGTTCCGCAATGAGCTCAAGCAGCTCTGGGAAGGCGCGCACACGAGCAACGAGCGGCTGCTCGCAGAGTTTCGCGAGTGGTGCGTGCGCGCCGAGCAGAGCGGCATTCAAGGTCTGCAGGAATTCGTCGCTTATCTCAAGTCGTTCCGCGCGATGCGCGAGCCCGCGCTCGTCTAAACGCGGATTTCTTGTGCACGAAAAAAACCCGCCTCGAAGGCGGGCTTTTTGTGTCTCGAGTAGCGCGTCCGCGGCTACTTGATCTTGCCTTCCTTGTACATGACGTGCTTGCGCACGACGGGGTCGTATTTCTTGACCTCCATCTTCTCGGGGTGCAGCCGGCGATTCTTCGTGGTGGTGTAGTAGTGGCCCGTGCCGGCCGACGACGTCAATCGAATTTTTTCGCGCATGACCTATCTCGCCCCCCCTCTTTAAGACGTGCCAGACGTGCTAGACGCGCTCGCCCTTGGCGCGCAGCTCCGCGACGACCTGCTCGATGCCGCGCTTGTCGATGATCCGCAGTCCCTGGCGCGAAACGCGCAGCCGTACGAAGCGCTTCTCGGCCTCGAGCCAGAATCGCTGCTTGTGTAGGTTCGGCAGGAAACGACGCTTGGTCTTGTTGTTCGCGTGCGAGACCTTGTTGCCGACCATCGGCCCTTTGCCGGTGACTTGGCAGACCCTGGACATGGCGGAAATCCTGAAAGCCCTCGAAGGGGCGGGGACTATACCCGCTGACCCCGTGGCCGGGCAAGGCACGGCCCGACCGCCAGAGGTGGCCCTCAAACGAGGCCGCGCTCCGCCAGGGAAACGTGGCCCCCGCGGCTCACGACGACGTGGTCGAGGAGCCTGATCTCGACGAGCGCCAAGGCCTTGGCGAGCTTGAGCGTGATGTGGCGGTCGGCCTCGCTGGGCTCGGCAACGCCCGAGGGGTGATTATGGCCAAGGATCACCGCCGAAGCGTTGTGCTGCAGGGCGCGTTTGACGACCTCGCGCGGGTAGACGGTGGCGCCGTCGATCGTGCCGCGGAACAGCTCCTCGTAGCGAATGAGCCGGTGTCGTGTGTCGAGGAACAGGCAACAGAAGACCTCGTGGGGCAG
>DATFFV010000359.1:0-3585 GCA_035249885.1 Gammaproteobacteria bacterium
CAAGCTCGTCATCGACGTCGACGGCGACGCGAGCATCCGCATGAACTTGGGCGAGCTCGAGACGGTCACGACCTACGACTTGCCGATCAAGATCGTCGTGCTCAACAACTTCGGCGATGGCATGGTCATGCAGTGGCAGCGCCTGTTCTTCAAGGGCCGGCTGTCGGCGAGCGACAAATCGCTGCGCAAGAAGGATTTCATCAAGACGGCGCAGGCCGACGGCTTCGGCTTCGCGAAGCGCCTCGACGCGAAGGGCGACGTGCCGCGCGTGCTCGAGGAGTTCTTGAGCTTCCGTGGGCCGGCGTTCCTCGAGGTCATCATCGACCCGACGGCGGGCGTCTATCCCATGGTCGGCCCGGGATTGTCGTACCAAGAGATGATCACGGGCGACTTCATTCCGAACCGCTACGCAACGCTCGGCAAGCCGCCCGAGCCCGACAAATCGGAAATGTTCTGAGGGCCACCGCATGAAACGCACGACACTCGCCTTGCTTTGCACCGCGGTCGCGACCATCGCCGCGCCGGCCGCTGCGCATCACTCGTTCGCGATCTACGACATGCAGCAGAACGTCGAATTCCACGGCGTCATCGCGACCGTCAAGTTCCGCAATCCGCACATGGCCATGACGTTGACGACCAAGGGCGCCGACGGCGCAGAGAAAACGATCGACTTCGTCGAAGGCGCACCGGCCAACATGCTGGCACGCTTAGGATTAAGGCCCGAGCTCATAAAGCCCGGGCAGGAAATCACGGCCATCGGCGCGCCGCGCCACGACAACCCGGACGCCTGGTTTCTGAAGGCGATCATCCTGCCGGACGGCACGCGCTTCAACGCGCTGCAGAGCCCGAACCAGCAACGCTGAGCGTGCGCGGCCGCACGGGCTGCAAACACGTGCGCCGGCCGCCCGAAGGGGGCGGGAGCGCGTCGGCGGCGCGCGCCGCGAGGACGATGACGGCCTAGGGACGGCGACGATTGAGATCACGGAGCCGCTCGCGCTTGTCGAGCCGCCGGGGCGCGGTGACCCCTTTAGTCGCTGCGGCGGTGGCACGACGCGCTAGCGCTGAGCTTGCTGGGTCCCTTCATCGGCTTCCAGACAAGAGAGGACCCACGCGCTCGTGCGAGCAACGGTAGGCCGTCGAGAAACGCGCTATATTCGTCCCGTGAGCGAGCTCCGATGAAAACGAGTAGCCCAGTCGAGCCCGACGTGCTCCGAGCAGTAACCAGGCGGCTTCGCACGGCACTCGCGCTTCATGAAAGCGGCGTCGCAATGAAGCGAGCCCAGCTCCGTGGTCAGGATCGAGCTGCGAGTGAGCAAGAGATCGCTCGTCGCCTTGCCGCTTGGCTGCGTACGCGGCCCGGCGCTCCACTCGGCGACACAGAAGGTACCGCGAGAAGATTGCCCGACTCCGTCTGATGCAACTCTTCGAGGCGCTCGCACAGATCCTGTCTCGGCTCGATGCCCACGGTGCGCCCGCGGCAGTGCTCGGCGGACTGGCTGTTTCGGCGTGGACCGAACCACGGTTTACTCGCGACGTAGACCTTGCAGTTGCCGTTCAAACGGATGCCGAAGCCGAGCGGATCGTCCGTCAACTTTGTGGAGAGGGGTATCGACTGTTGGCCACGGTCGAGCAAACGGCTGCCGGCCGCCTTGCCACAGCGCGGTTGCTTCCGCCCGGGGAGAGCGAGGAGGGCATGATCGTCGATCTTCTGTTTGCGTCCTCCGGCATAGAGCCCGAGATCGTCGATGTTGCGGCGCAAATCGACATCGGTGCGGCGACTGCGGTCCGCGTTGCGCGAGTGGGGCACCTCGTCGCCCTCAAGCTGCTCGCGCACGATCCGATCACGAGACCCCAGGACGGGCTCGATCTGCGCGCCTTGAAGGGCGCGCTCGACTCGCAGGAAGAGCAGCGAGCGCGCAGCGCGTGCGAGCTCATCACGCAGCGAGGCTATCATCGCGGGCGCGACCTGCGCGGTCTGCTGGATGCGTTTCTCGCGGGTTGAACAACCTCGCACGTGCCGCCGGCATCGGCGTCGGCGAAACCTCGTCAGGTCCGCACGCATCCAAACGGCGGTTCGCGCCCGTCTCTACCCATAATGGAACCCGAAGGGAGAAACCAATGGGACCTGGCCTTGCCACCGCAGCCTTCTGGCTGTTTCTCGCCGTCGTCGTCGGCTCGCTGATCTGGCGCAAAGGCCTGCAGCGGCGCGAGGTGTTGCTCACGCTGCGTACGGCCATCGAAAAAGGCGTGCCGCTCGACGACGAGCGCCTGCGCGCGTTGCTCGCCGCCGACGCCAGACCGAGCCCACTGAATCACGACTTTTTATTGGTCCTCGGCGGCATCGTGGCAGCCGGCGGTCTCTGCTTGTTCGCCCTCGCGTTATTCGGCGCGGAGGCCGCGCCGTTCCTGGCCGTAGGAGTTTGCACGGAAATCATGGCGGCCGCGCTGCTGCTGCTCTGGCGTTTTTTCGCGCAACGCGCGAAACGCGACTGAGCTTGCGGTCGCGAACTTGGGAGCCGAGCGTTCCGAACGTGACCTCATCGCACTCGCGCGTCGCGGCGATGATGGCGCCTTTGGCGGGCTCGTGCGGCTACGGCAGACGTGGATCCGAGGATTGCTGCGGCGGTGGTCCGGCGACTCGCAGCTCGCCGACGACCTCGCGCAGGAGACGTTCGTGCGCGCGTGGAAGCACTTGCGGCGCCTCGAGTCGCCCGCGGCATTCGGCGGCTGGCTGCGCCAAATCGCGCTCAACGTTTGGCTCGAGCACGCGCGCCGGCGCAATATTCCACTCGACGAGCTGCCCGACGGCGACGAGATCGGCGAAGCCGCGGTTGCGGATGCGGGCCAGGCGATTGACTTGGAGCGCGCCCTCGACGCGTTGCGGCCTCCGGAGCGCGTCTGTATCGTGCTCTGCCTGCGCGAGGGCATGAGCCACGCCGAGGTCGCGCGAGCGACGGGCCTGCCGCTCGGCACCGTGAAGTCGCATGTCGCGCGCGGCACGGCCAAGCTGCGCGTGCTGCTCGAGCCTGTTTAAGGTGAGCCCAATGAACGACGACTTCGAGCAACGCCTACGAATGCTTCTCGTCGCGGATGACGACCCGCCGGCCAGCGAGCGCTTCGACGCGACGGTACGAACTCGGATCGCGCGCTTGCGCCGCGTGCGGCAATTCATGCTGACGGCGATGGCGCTTGCGGCGACCGGCGTCATCGCGATTCTCGTCGCGCCGTTGTTCGCGACCGGCGCAGCGTGGGTCGCGGAAACACCGGCGATGGTCAATAGCGCCCTGGGCGCGCTCGTTGTGTCTCCGGCCGGCTATGCGCTCGGCACTCTGACCGTCGTCGCCGCGCTCGTCGACACATTCAGGCGATAGCGGACCCACGATGTTCTAGCGCACCCCGGGTCCGGCCCCCCGCCTGATCCTGCAAACCTCGTTGCTCGACACAATCCGATAGAACGGATGCAACAGAATAAGCTAGACATCGTGCAGCACGATTAAGCTAGTTTGAGCAAGCCGGGCAAAGGATGGCAACAAAGGTCTATCGCGACCCCGCAGGAAAAACTAGCCGACTCACTGGAAGCCCTTG
>DATFFV010000360.1:0-5985 GCA_035249885.1 Gammaproteobacteria bacterium
GGCCTATTTGCGCGAGCTCGTGAGTTACTGGGAGCGCGAGTACGACTGGCGCGAGCAGGAACGCGCACTGAACCGCTTCGAGCACTATCGCGCCGCCATCGACGGCACGCGTATCCACTTCGTGCACGCGAAGAGCCGCGACCCGAACGCGATCCCCGTGTTATTGCTGCATGGTTGGCCGAGCACGTTCGTGCAAATGCTCGACCTGATCCCGCTGCTCACGGATCCCTCGGCGCACGGCCTGCCGAACGCGCCGAGCTTTCACGTCGTGGCGGCGTCGCTGCCCGGGTTCGGGTTTTCCGACGTGCCCACGCGCCCCGGCGTCGGCTTTCCGACGAGCGCGGAGCTGATGGCCAAGCTCATGCACGACGCGCTCGGCTACGAGCGCTACGGCGTGCGCGGGAGCGACTTGGGCGGCGTCATCGTGCGGCAGATGGCGCTGCTGCATCCCGAGCAGGTGATCGGCGTGCACCTCACGGGCATCATCGGCGTGGCCGGCGCCGCACCGCCGTTCACGGCGGCCGAGCAGAAGTTCATCGACGCGGTGGCCGCCGTCGAGCCCGAGCTCGCTTACGCGCGTTTGCAGATGTCGAAGCCGCAGACGCTCGCGCATTCACTGAGCGACTCGCCCGTGGGGCTCGCGGCGTGGATCGTCGAGAAATTCCGCGCGTGGAGCGACAGCGGTGGCGACGTCGAGAGCCGCTTCAGCAAGGATGAGCTGCTGACCAACGTCATGGTGTACTGGGTCACGGGCACGGCGCCGGCGTCGGTGCGCATGTACTACGACTTCGTGCGCGAGCCGCAGAGAGCCGGCCGCATCGAGCGTCCCGTCGGCATGCTCATGAGCACGAAGGACCTTTTCCCACCGGCGCCGCGCGAGTTCGGCGAGCGGCTGCTCAACGTGCAGCACTGGACCGTGACCGAGATCGGCGGCCATTTCCTCGAGTGGGAAGAGCCCGAGGTCGTCGCACGCGACATGCAGGCCTTCTTCGGCGCGCTGCCGCGCTGACCCGAAACATGACAAAAGAGGTCATCGCGGCCGAGTAACGTGGCCGCGTCCGAAACAAAGGAGGGACGACTCATGGCCAGCACGCATCACGAGATCGATTACGTCGAGCTCACGGTCAGCGACTTGGCGGCAGCGAAGAAGTTCTACGCCGGAGCGTTCGGTTGGCAGTTCAACGACTACGGCCCCGAATACGCGGGCATCAAGGGCAAACGCGGCGAGCTCGGCGGCCTGCACCAGACGTCCCCGCTGCGCCTCGGTGGCGCGCTCGTGATCCTCTATTCGTCGGACCTCGACAAGACGCTCGCGGCCGTCAAGGCGGTCGGCGGCAAGATCGTGCGCGAGCCCTTCGCGTTCCCCGGCGGGCGCCGCTTCCAGTTCGAGGACCCGAGCGGCAACGAGCTCGGGGTCTGGTCCGAGCGCTGAGCTGCTGTAACCATGATTCGCGCAAGTTGTCATTGCGGCGCAGTGGTCATGGAAGCGGATTCGCTGCCACGCAGCGTGACGTCGTGCAATTGCTCGATCTGCCGCCGCGTGGCGGCGCTCTGGGCCTACTACACGCGCGCGCAAGCCCGCCTCGTCGCGGGCCAAGACGCAGTCACGCCATACCTTTGGGGCGATCGCGTGATCGAGTTTTACCGCTGCTCGGCGTGCGGGTGCTGGACGCACTACGAAAGTATCGAGAAGAATGCCGACAGCCGTTTCGCGATCAACATGCGCTGTCTTAAGCCCGAGGAGCTCGCGACGCTGCCGGTGCGCCACTTCGACGGCGCGGGCACTTGGAAGTATCTCGACTGAACGGAGAAGAAGATGAACGAAGCCACGCTGCGTCCCTTGTTTCTCTCGTCGTTGCTCGTCATCGCGCAGGGGTGCACGCCCGGCGCCGCATCCGACACGGCGGCGAGCGCGCCGCCACCCGACCCGCTCGTGTTCGACACGTACGTGCCGGGCTCGTGCTCGCCGAACGGCCAAGCGCAAGGCCAGTGCCCGCCGGGTGAGCTGTTCCGCGTACGTCTCGTGCCCGTGGCCGAAGGGCTCACGAGCCCGCGCAATCTCGCGTTCCTGCCCAACGGGGACGCGCTGATCACGGAGCTCGCGGGCCGCGTGCGCCTATTGCGCGGCGGTGTGCTGCTGCCCGAGCCGCTCGCCGGCTGGCCCGTCGCAGGCCTCGAGGCCGGCGGGCTCCAGGCCGCGATCCCGCATCCGCAGTTCGCGACGAATCGCAGCGTCTTTCTCTACTACATCAAGAACCGAGAAGACGCGATGACGTCGATGGCGCTTGCGCGCGCGCGCCTCGTGGGCACGGAGCTCGAGGACGTGCAGGAGGTCTTCGTCGCCGACGCGTGGATCCAAGGCGGGCCGCTCGCGGGCCGCGCCAAGTTCGGGCCGGACGGCATGATCTATCTCACGATCAACGATCACGACAAGAACAACGCCATAAGCGACGCAAGCATCCGGATCTTCGCGCAGCACTTGGACAGCGACGTCGGCAAGGTCTTGCGGCTGCGCGACGACGGCAGCGTCCCCGCCGACAATCCGTTTGTGGGCCAGGCGGACGCCAACGGCGAAGTGTTCAGCTATGGCCACCGCAACACGACGGACTTCGCGTGGCACCCGACGACGGGCGAGCTCTGGGCCACGGAGATCGGGCCCATGGGCGGAGACGAGATCAACGTCCTTCGACCGGGCGGCAACTACGGCTGGCCGTTCGTGTCGCTCGGCAAGCTCTACAACAAGAACGACATCTCGGAACAGCACTGGTATCGCGAGGGCATGGAGATGCCCGTCATGTACTGGACGCCGTCGATCAGCCCGAACTCGCTGGCCTGGTACACGGGCGACAAGCTGCTGCCGTGGCAGGGGCACCTGTTCGTCGGCGCGCTGAACGGCCAGACGCTGCAGCGCGTCGCGTTCGATCAGCCGGCGCCGCAGGCCGAGCGCCGCGATTCGTTGTTCATGTCGCTGGGCCGGCGTTGGCGCCAAGTCGTGCAGAGCCCCGACGGCTATCTCTACGCGGTCACGGAGAAGCGCACGCTGGGCACGCCGCCGGACCCGAGCGACGCGACGAGCGGCGTCGTCTACCGCATCGAGCCCGCGGACTGACGGGAGCGCGCGATGGCTATCGCCGGATTCGATCACTACAACCTGCGCGCCTCGCGGCCCGTGCTCGACGGGCTGCGCGACTTCTACCGCGATGTCGTGGGCCTTTCGGTCGGCGAGCGGCCGCCGTTTCGGCATTTCGGCTATTGGCTCTATGCCGGCGATCGCGCCGTGCTGCACCTGAGCGTGGCCGACGACGGCGAGCCGCGTTCGGGCACGGCCGTCAACACGTTCTCGCACGCTGCATTCAACTGCACGGGCCGCGCCGAGTTCGAGGCGCGGCTCAAGCGCTTCGGCATTCCATACCGCACCGCGCAGGTGCCGCTGCTCAATCTCGACCAGCTGTTCTTCCACGACCCGGCCGGTAACGGCGTCGAGCTCCAGTTCGATTCCGCCGAGCGGTAAGAGGTGCCGGTGTTACGGTTTCGGTTGAACCGTAACACCGGCACTTCGGTTGAACCGAAACCGTAACACCGGCACCTCCCTAGTCGAGGCGCTTGTGGACGCGCGACACGGCGATCGCGAGCATCACGGCGACGAACGCGCCGAGCGCCGCGAGCGACGGCCAAAGCTCCGTGATCGTGGCGCCGCGCAGCATGATGCCGCGCACGAGCCGCAGGAAGTGCGTCAACGGCAGCACCTCGGCGACGTACTGCGCTGCGACGGGCATGCCCGCATAGGGGAACATGAACCCCGAGAGCAGAATCTGCGGCAGGAACAGAAAGAACGAGAGCTGCATCGCCTGGAACTGCGTGCGCGTCAGCGTCGAGACCAGAAGTCCGAGCGACAGGTTCGCCGTGATGAACACGAGCGCCGCGACGTAGAGCTGCCATAGCACGCCGCGAAACGGCACGTCGAACAGCAGATCGCCGAGCACGAGCACGACCGTCGTCTGCACGAGGCCGATGCCGACGAACGGCAGGATCTTGCCGATCGTGAGCTCCCACGGCGACACCGGGGTCGCGATGAGCATCTCCAGGTTGCCGCGCTCGCGCTCGCGCACGAGAGCGAGCGCCGTGAACATCACCATCGTCATCGTGACGATCAGGCCCACGAGACCGGGCACGGTGTTCACGGGCGCGCGCCGCTCGGGGTTGTAGAGGTTCACGACCTCGATGCCGCTGCCTTGGCGCTGTGTCCAACCGCGGTTCTCGTACAGAGGGAACGACGCGAGCTGGCGCGCCGCGGCTTGAATGACTTGCTCGGAGCCGTCGACGACGATTTGCACGGCCGGGCGATCGCGGCGCTCGAGCCGAGTGTCGAAGTCGGGCGGCAGCACGAGCACGGCACTGACCTCTCCGGCGCGCAACACGGCGTCGACCTCCGCCGTGCTCACGAGCCGGCGACCGAGCGCAACGACGCCCGTCGCGCCCATCTGCGCGACAAGCTCTCGCGATCGGGCCGTGTTCGCCTGGTCGAGCACGGCAGTCTCGAGGTTGCGCACGTCGCTGTTGATCGCGTAGCCGAACAGCACGAGTTGCATCGTCGGCACACCGATGATCATGGCGAACGTGAGCCGATCGCGGCGCAGCTGCCGCAGCTCCTTGACGACGATCGACGCCAGTCTACGCAGGCTCACGGGCGCGCTCCGCCGATTTGGCCGTGGCCGCGACGAACACGTCCTCGAGGTTCGGGCCCGTGGCGTGGACGGCGGCCATGAGGCCGGCGGTCGCAAGCCGCGCCGCGGCCCCTTGCTCGAAGCCCCCTTCCGGCGCGGCGAGCACGCGCAGCGACGCGCCGATCTGCGCGATGGCGATCACGCCCGGCAGATCGTGCAGCGCGGCCTGGACTTGCCGCGGCTCGTCGGTCTCGACGAGCCACGTGGCCCCGGGTAGCCCGTCCATGAGCTCGCGCGGCGTGCCGTCGGCGACGATGCGGCCGTGATCGAGAATCGCGAGGCGCGTGCAGCGCTCGGCTTCGTCCATGTAGTGCGTCGAGACGAGCAGTGTCGTGCCCTCGTCCGCGAGCTCGAACAGGGAATCCCAGAACTCGCGTCGCGACTGCGGGTCGACGGCGCTCGTCGGCTCGTCGAGGAATAGCAGGTCGGGCTTGTGCAGCACCGTGCCCGCGAGCGCGAGGCGCTGCTTTTGGCCGCCGCTCAGTGTGCCGGCGAGCTGCTTGCGCTGTTTCGTGAGCCGGTAGCGCTCGAGGAGCTCGGCGATGCGCGGCCTTGCCACGGCGCCCGGGACGTCGTGCACGGCCGCGAGGAACGCGAGGTTCTCGCCGACCGTGAGGTCCTCGTAGAGCGAAAACTTCTGCGTCATGTAGCCGATGCGCCGCTTGAGCATCTCGGCGTCGCGCGGGATCCTGAGCCCAAGCACCTCGATCTCGCCTGCACTTGGGGCGAGCAGGCCGCAGAGCATGCGGATCGTCGTCGATTTGCCGGAGCCGTTGGGGCCCAAGAACCCATAAACTTCGCGCCTCCGCACCGTGAGGTCGAGCCGGTCGACGGCCGCGAGCGTGCCGAAACGCTTCGTGAGGCCGCGCGCGTGGATCGCTGTCTCGGCGCTCGCCATGGCTATTGCGGGACCGCCGTGAGCGGCAGGCCCGCGGGCAGATCGGCGCCGCCGTCGAGCACGAGCTCGGCACGATAGACGAGCCGGCTCGCGTCGTCGCCGGCGAGCGCGTAGTAGGGCGTGAAGCTCGGCTCGCTGCTGATGCTGCGCAGCGTCGCCGCGAACGGATCGGCGATGCCTTCGACGTGCACCACGAAGCGGGCGCCCGGGGCGAGCCCCGCGCGCCGCGGCGACGGCACGAACACGCGCGCGTACGGCGCGTCGCCGACGAGCATGCTGACGAGCTCGGCGCCGACGGGCGGCTGGTCGCCAGCTCGAAACGGCAGCGCATCGATGCGGCCCGCGCGCGGCGCGCGGACCGTG
>DATFFV010000361.1:0-15149 GCA_035249885.1 Gammaproteobacteria bacterium
GTGGTGGCGGCGGTGGTGGCGGCGGCTTCGGCGGCGGCGGCCCGCCCGGCGGGTTCCAGGGCGGTGGAGGCGGGTTCTTCGTTTCGGGCGCCAGCCCGGCGGCGCGGCCGGCGGCGAACGTCACGGATTACCAGTTCGGCGGCAACTACTGGGTCATCGCGCTGCGTGGCAACGAGGTCGTGCCCCTGGCCGTCAAGACCGGTCTCACCGACCTCGAGTACAGCGAGGTGGTCGCGGGGCTCGAGCCCGGCGACCGCGTGCTGCTGTTGCCGAGCGCGAGCCTGTACGAGCAGCAGGAGCGCTTGCAGGACTTCATCAACCAGCGCTTCGGCGCGACGACGCCGTTCGCGCAGGGGCAACAACAGCAGAACGTGCCACGCTGGCTGTTCCGCTGAAGGCTTCCGTGCCCGTCGAGCGGCGGTTTCGTAAGCCAAGCCTCACGCTCGCCGCGCAGGTCTGGGGTGCAACGGGCGAGCGGCCCGTGCTCGCCTCGCACGGCTGGCTCGACAACGCCGGGACCTTCGACCTGCTCGCGCCCAAGCTCTTAGGCTGCGAGCTCGTCGCGCTCGACCTCGCCGGGCATGGCTTGAGCGACTCGCGCTCGGCCGACTCGGCCTACAACATTTGGCAGGACGTCGGCGACCTCTACGACGTCGCTGACGAGCTCGGCTGGCAGCGCTGCACGCTGCTTGGCCATTCGCGCGGCGCCGGAATCTCGATGCTATTCGCCGCCACGTTCCCGGAACGCGTCGACAAGCTCATCCTGCTCGAGGGTGGGCTGCCGATGACGGCCGAGGCCGACGAGGCGCCCGAAGGATTGGCGCAGGCGCTGCGCGAGGCGCGCGCGTTGCGGGGCAAGGCGGGGCGCGTGTTCACGACGCGTGCCGCAGCCATCGCCGAGCGCGCCTCGGGCTTTTCGAAGGTCACGCTCGCGACGGCCGAGGTGCTCGCGCGCCGCTCGCTGCGCGAGGTGCCGGGCGGTTTCCAGTGGCACGCCGACCAGCGCTTGAAGGCGCAATCGGAGCTGCGCCTCACGCCCGAGCACGTCCGCGCCTTTGCGCGCCGTGTGACCGCGCCCGTGCTGCTCCTCTACGCCTCCGAGAGCCCGTTCGCGGGACGGCCGCTCTATCGCGAGCTGCCGACGCTGTTCGCCAACATCGAGGTCGGCGAGGTGCCCGGCGGTCATCACTGTCATCTCGAAGGCGCCGAAGCCGCGATCGCCGAGCGCGTGCGTCGTTTTCTTGGGCTCGCTACTACTAATTGACAACGCGGGCTTGCGGAGCCCAATATCTGGTAGCGCACGGTTCGCACGCGAGTGCGACGAAAAAGGGAATCCGGTGCGCGGCGAGAGCCGCAAAACCGGGGCTGCCCCCGCAACTGTAGGCCGCGAGGGTCCGTTTCACGACTGCCACTGGGGCCACGCGCCTCGGGAAGGCGAAACGGACGCGACACGACCGGCGAGCCAGGAGACCTGCCGCGCGCGAGGAACGTACTGTCGGCCGGGGTGTGCCGGACAGGCGCGCTGCGACACGGCTGCTCTCCCGCATTCGCTGTCCCACGCCTGCCCGACCGTCCCCGACAAACCTAAGGGGGGACCCACGTGGCGACACAAGCAGCTCATGTTTTCGGCCCGCAACTCGCAATCGACCGCCGGCGCGACGCGCTGCTGACGCCGTTCGGGCGTGCAACGCTCGCCGATCGCTATCTGCTGCCCGGCGAAAGCCCGCAAGATCTGTTCGCGCGTGTCGCGCTGGCCTACGCCGACGACACGGCGCACGCGCAGCGCCTCTACGATTACATGTCGCGCCTGTGGTTCATGCCGGCGACGCCCATCCTGAGCAACGGCGGCACGGACCGCGGCCTGCCGATCTCGTGCTTCCTGAACGCCGTCGAGGACGACTTGGGCAGCATCGTCGCGACCTGGACGGAAAACGTCTGGCTCGCCTCGAACGGCGGCGGCATCGGCACGTACTGGGGCGGCGTGCGCTCCATCGGCGAGCCCGTGCGCGGCTGCGGACAGACGTCGGGCATCATCCCGTTCGTGCGCGTCATGGACTCGCTGACGCTCGCGATCTCGCAGGGCTCGCTGCGGCGCGGCTCGGCGGCCGTCTACATCGACGTGCACCATCCCGAGATCGAAGAGTTCGTCGAGATTCGCAAGCCCTCGGGCGACTTCAACCGCAAGAGCCTGAACCTGCACCACGGTGTTTGCCTCACCGACGAGTTCATGCAGGCCGTGCGCGACGACGAGCCGTTCGCGCTGCGTAGCCCGCAGACGGGCGAGCCGTTGCGCCACGTCTCCGCGCGTTTGCTGTGGCAACGGTTGCTCGAGACGCGGCTGCAAACCGGCGAGCCGTATCTCCTGTTCATCGATACCGCGAATCGCCAGCTCGCGGAGCACCAGCGCGCCGCGGGACTCCGCGTGCGCCAATCGAACCTCTGCAGCGAGATTTTGCTGCCGACGGGCCGCGATCACTTGGGATCCACGCGCACGGCCGTTTGCTGTCTCGCGTCCGTGAACTTCGAGACCTGGGACGAGTGGCGCGAGGTGCCAGAGTTCGTCGAGGACGTGCTGCGCATGCTCGACAACGTGCTGCAAGACTTCATCGAGCGCGCGCCCGACAGCATGGCCGCAGCGAAGTACTCGGCGAGCCGCGAACGCTCCGTGGGTCTCGGCGCGATGGGCTTTCACTCGTATTTGCAGCGCAACGGCATTCCGTTCGAGAGCGCGCTGGCTCGCGCCGCGAACCTGCGCATGTTCCGCTACCTGCGCCGCCAGGCCGATGCGGCTTCGCGGCGGCTGGCCGTCGAGCGCGGCGCGTGCCCCGATGCGGCCGAGCGCGGTGTTGCAGAGCGCTTCAGCCACAAGCTCGCGGTCGCGCCGACCGCGAGCATCAGCGTGATTTGCGGCGGCGCGAGCGCCTGCATCGAGCCCATCCCAGCGAACGTCTACACGCACAAAACGCTGTCGGGCTCGTTCAGCGTGCGCAATCCCGCGCTCACGGACCTCCTGACGCGCAAGGGCTTGAACGGCGAGGAGACCTGGCAGTCGATCCTGGCCCACGACGGCTCGGTGCAGCATCTTGCGGGGCTCGACGACAACGAGAAGGCCGTGTTCCGCACGGCGTTCGAGATCGACCAGCGCTGGGTCGTCGAGCTCGCGGGCGACCGCGCGCCGCTCATCTGCCAAGGCCAGTCGTTGAACCTCTACCTGCGCAGCGACATCCACAAGTGGGACCTGCTCATGCTGCACTGGATGGCATGGGAGCGCGGCGTCAAGAGCCTCTACTATTGCCGCTCGAAATCCGTGCAGCGCGCCGGCTTCGCGGGCGTCGACGGCGACAACACGCGCGCGTGGCCCACGCGGCCGCTCGAAGCGGACGCCAACAAATACGACGAGTGCATCGCATGCCAATGACAAAACCCATCGCTAAGGGCGAACAGATCGAGCTGCTGCACCTCCCCGGGTTGCTGACGCCGAGCCGCAGCTACAAGCCGCTGCGCTATCCCTGGGCGCTCGATTTCTGGCGCCGCCAGCAACAGATCCACTGGATGCCCGAGGAGATCCCGCTCGGCGAGGATTGCAAGGACTGGAGCGGGCGCCTCACCGACGCAGAGCGCAATCTGCTGACGCAGGTGTTTCGTTTCTTCACGCAGTCCGACATCGAGGTGCAGGACAACTACATGGAGCGGTATGCGCGCGTCTTTCGTCCCACCGAGATCAAGATGATGCTCGCGGCGTTCGCGAACATGGAGACCGTGCACGTCGCGGCCTATGCGTTGCTGCTCGAGACGCTCGGCATGCCCGACTCCGAGTTCGCGGCGTTCTTGGACTACGGCGCGATGCGCGACAAGCACGACTACTTGCAGACGTTCAGCGTCGACAACGAGGCCGACATCCTGCGCACGCTAGCGATGTTCGGCGGGTTCACAGAGGGTCTCCAGCTCTTCGCGAGCTTCGCGATCCTGCTCAACTTCCCGCGCCACAACAAGATGCGCGGCATGGGCCAGGTCGTCTCGTGGTCCGTGCGCGACGAGACGCTGCACTGCGAAGGAATCGTGCGGCTGTTCCACACGTTCGCCAACGAAACGGGCGCATTGACCGACGTCGTGCGCGACGACATCGTCGACTGCGCGCGCACCGTCGTGCGCCTCGAGGATCGGTTCATCGACCTCGCGTTCGAGCTCGGCCCCGTCGACGGGCTCGCGGCCCCCGACTTGCAGGCCTATATCCGCTACGTCGCCGACTGGCGGCTCAAGCAGCTCGGCTTGCCCGTGCTCTACGGCATCAAGGAACACCCGCTGCCGTGGCTCACGGCGCAGTTGAACGGCGTCGAGCACGCGAATTTCTTCGAGACGCGCGCCACGGAGTACGCGAAGGCGGCCACGGGCGGCGCGTGGCACGGCGCCGAAGGGGCATGGGGCCTCTTCGATCGGCGCGTAACGAGGCAGATCGATCTCTTGAAACCGGGCCCCGGCCAACCCCTATGAGCGGCCCTCGTATGTGCAATCCGTCGCACAAACTCGTGTGCTAGAGTCCGGCGCTTCAATCGGAGACCGCGATGAAGATCTTCACCGTTGTCAAGGGCGCCACAGGTCTTGAGGGGCTCAAGCGCGGAGAGCGCGACCGCCCGACCGCGGGCCCTGGTCAAGTGCTCGTGCGCATGCGCGCGGCGTCGCTCAATTTCCGCGATCTCGCGATCGTCGCCGGTAAATATTTCCGCGGCCCCGTCGAGCACGACACGATTCCGTTGTCCGACGGCGCTGGCGAGGTCGCGGAGGTCGGGGCCGGCGTCAAACAATTCGCCATCGGCGACCGCGTCGTGGCGTCGTTCACGCAAGGTCAGCCGCCCGCGGCGCTCGGGCTTCCGCTCGACGGCTGCTTGACCGAGTACGCCGTGTTTGCGGCCGATGGCCTGCTGCGCGTGCCGTCGCATCTGTCGTTCGAGGAAGCTGCGACGCTACCGTGTGCCGGCGTTACGGTCTGGAACGCGCTCATGCACGGCCCGAAGAGCTTGAAGCCGGGCGAGACGGTGCTCGCGCTCGGCACGGGCGGCGTGGCGATCTTCGCGCTCCAGATCGGCAAGCTCGCGGGCGCGCGCGTCATCATCACCTCGTCGAGCGACGAGAAGCTTAAGCGCGCGAGCGCGCTCGGCGCCGATCACGGCATCAACTACAAGAAAACCCCCGAGTGGGACAAGGCCGTGCTCGAGCTCACGGGCGGGCAGGGCGCCGATCACGTCATCGATACGGGCGGCGTCGGCACGCTGCCGCGCTCGTATCTCGCCGTCGGGCCCGGCGGCATCGTGAGCGTCATCGGCGTCATGACGCGACCCGAGGGCGACCTTAGCCCTTATCCGCTCATGATGAAGTTCGCGATGGTGCGCGGCATCTTCGTCGGCACGCGCGAGCACTTCGACGGCCTCATGAAGGCCGTGGCCGTCAACGGGATGCATCCCGTCGTCGACAAGACGTTTGATTTCGATGCGGCGCCCGAGGCCTACAAATACCTCAAGTCCGCGCAGCACTTCGGCAAGGTCGTGATCAAGATCTGATCGCGGCCCGTCAGCGGCGCTGCAGAGGTCGTCTAACTCAGAGCACGCCGTCGGTGCGCTGGCCGAGCGTCTTGCCGTCGGGCAGTGTGATCGAGATGTACTGCCCGCCTTTTTCGTCGTTGCGTAGCGGGAAGACGACGATCGAGACTTGATCGCCGCGCTTGAGCGTCGTCGAGCGCCAGCCGTCGCGGGCCAAATGGCTCGCCGGGTTCATCTCGATACCCCAGTTCGCGACCTTGCCGTCGGCGTCGGCCACGTCGATGTGAATCCACGAGTGCGGGTTGCCCCAGCGAAACTCCGTGACGGTGCCCGCGAGCGTCACCTGGCGCGTGCGGTCGAAGACGATCGGCGAGTGGTGGGCGAGTGCCGTGGTGGCAACGAGCAGTGCAGCAATGGCAGCGGATGCGAGTTTCATGGTCGTCTCCGTCAACGAATCAGCGATTCCGACGACGTGGCCGGCAGGTTCTCGTTGAGGTCGGGATTGCACTCGACCTCGGCGATATCGACGTCGTGCAGCCGGTTGAAGCGTTTCGTCATCTTCCAGTCGCCCTTGAAGCTCTTGGGATCGGTGAGCGTGTACTCGATTTCGAGCGTCTCGCCGTTCTCGATGAGACGCATGCGCTCGACGATGTGCAGCGCGTCGCTCGCGGGGATGCTCGCACCGCCCTGGTCGAGCCAGTGATGGTGGCCCGGGAAATATTTCGTGTCGACGACCAGCGTGTCGCCTTCCCAGCGGCCGATCGACTCGCCGTTCCAGCTCGGCACGACGATGTCGGGCTCGCTGTGCGGGCGGCCGTCCAAGTAGATGATGCGCACGCTGTTGATGAAGCCGCTGATGTAATAGATCACGGTCGGCTGTTGCAGCAGCACGAACGGATGGACGCGCGTCATGATGAGCGGCATGCCGGCCGGCCAGCACTGGCCGATGTCGTCGCGATAGAGCTTGTTTTCGGCGAGCGCCTTTTGTCCGGCGTCGTAGTGCACCTGCGCCTCGGGCGTGAGCTCGAACGTCGGCGGCACGAACTTCCATGACTGCGGGCCGCGCAGCTCGTGCTGCCACGTGCCCGTGAGGTCGAACGGCGCCTTGGGTCGCGGCTTCGCGAGGTTCGCAGGCGACAGCGCGCCCTGCCCCTCGGCGTTCTGGGCCAGCGTGGCCGGCGCGGTCACGATTGCGAGCACGGCGGCGAGGCAGAGCGCCATGTGTGCGGTGAGCTTCGACTCGAGCATTTCTCCCCCCAAACTTTTCGCCGAATCACTCTAGCACTGATGGTACCCGCGAGCAGCCTCGACCGGGGTGTGCCGACCGATCGCCACGCCTTCCTTACGGTTTCTTCACGTGATCTCTGTAACCGGAGGACCGGTAGCTCGTATCTATTCACGTAACGAGCACAGTGGGAGAGAAATCGTGAAAAAGTTGGTGGGGTTGGCACTTGGCACGCTGTTGTCGCTGGGCACGATGGGCGCCGCGTCGGCCGCTTCGAACATGGCCCCGAAGCCAGTCGGCGACGAGGTCATCGAAGAGATCATCGTGACAGCGAAGCGCCTGGCGCCGGAAGCGATCGAGGAAATCGTGATTACGGCGAAGCGCCCGGGCAAGGTCGACCAAGCTCGAACGCCGCCCGCCATGCCGATCGAGATGCCGCGTTTGGAGTTTGCGGTCGCTGCGCCGCCGACGGTCCGGTTGTGACCGCCGGCGCCGCGGCGCGCTTTTGACGGCCCCGTCGATGGCCGGCTGCCCGGATCGTCGCACCGACGCCTTCGTCGGCCGCGCGCGGTCGCCCACGTTGCAAGGAAGCTCCGCGGGCGAGCCTTCCCGCGGGAACTCAGGGGCCGGCACGGTCGTCGAACCGAGTCGACGAAACCATCGCCGCAGGTCGGCCGACGGCGCGCGGAGGCAAGCGCCGCGGTCACGAGACGCGTCTCGCCGCAAAAGTAACGGAGCGTCGATCGCGACCGATCTCGAAGCCGTCCGTGGCCGAGAGCAAGGAGGGCGCGATCGTGAAAGTTCTGAGGATCATCGTTTCCGCAGCCGCGGGCTGTCTGCTGGCCACAAGCGTCTTCTGGGTGTTGCACGAGCTCATCGAGACCAATTTCGAGGCCGGCGAGCTGGTCGAAGCCACGCGCATCGAATACTCGCGCATGCGCCGCGACACGGAGGTAGTTTCGCGACGTGACGAGAAAGTCGAGCGAGAGCCGCCGCCGCCGACGCCCGTGGCGCCGCGACTATCGCTCGCGGCGGCGGGCGTGGAACGGACCGTGGCACGCCTTGCGCCTGTCGTCGACGTTCCCGGCGCGCTCTCGCGCCTCCACCTCGCGGCCGGCTCCGATCGCGATGTCCTACCGCTCGTGCGCATTCCGCCCGAGTATCCGCCGCGCGCACTGAGTCGCGGCATCGAGGGCTGGGTCCGGGTTCGGTTCACGATCACGCCCACGGGCACGGTGGCGAATCCGACCGTGGTAGCCGCCGACCCCGAAGGCGTTTTCGAGGATGCCGCGCTCAAGGCGATCTCACGGTGGCGGTACAACCCGCGCATCGAAGGCGGCGAGCCCGTCGCGCGCGTAGGCGTGCGGACGGTCCTTCGCTTCGAGATCGAGGATTCGTAACGCCGCGTGGCGCGCCGCGGTCGCGGCGCCACCGGCACGTGCCGCCGTCATCGCTGGCCGATCGGCAACTCGTAGCGGCGATCGGCTCCGTTACTCAGCGGCGCGAGGTCGAAGCAGGCAGCCCGCGAGGACCACTGGGCGGCGACTACTGGCGCTTGACGTCGAGCAGCGTGAGGTTCGGATCGGCCGCGATGCACTCGGCCTGCTTGATGCCGAGCTCCTTGCGCACGATATTCGTGCCCTGCACGAGCGAAATCATCTTGTAGAGCGCGTGCCGGCGCGCCATTCCCTCGCGGCCCATGCCGCAGTCAGACGACAGCACGAGGCGCTCGGCGGGAATGTGCTTGAGCGCGAGGCGGATGTGGTCGGCCACTTCCGTCGGAGTCTCGACCTGCAGCGTGTGATGGTCGATGACGCCGATCGCGACCTTCATGTCGGTGATCTCTTTGCCGATGGCCTCGAGATCCATGCCGCCCGAGCTGCACGACTCGAACGTGATGACGTCTGCGTCGACCTTGTTCAGGATCTTGAGCGCGGGCTTGTAGCTCTGCACTTGCGCGAACATGCGCTGCTGTGACGGGTTGCCCCAGCACGTGTGGCACCAGACTTCCGTCTTCGCCCGCAACCCTTTCACGGTGTTGTTGAACACCTCGAGCATGAACTCGGGATTGATGACCTTGTCGACGACGCCGCGCGCCGCGAGCAGGTGAATCTGCGGCTCCTCCATCTGAATGACGGGGCAGCCCGCGTCGGCGAGCGCGTGGAGCTCCTCGTTGAACGCGTTGGAGAGCGCCCAGATGCGCTCGCGCACGTCCTTGTAGTGGAAGTCCTGCACGGCGAACGCGACGAGCTCCGGCGTCACGGTGCCGAACTTGACGGGCTTGTCCGTCATGCGCTGCGCGGCTTTCCAGATCTGCGCGTACTGCATGTTGCCGCGGCCGATGGGGCCGACGATGCTCGGCATGAGGCGCGCTTCGATATAGTCGTGGAGGATGTGGCCGCGCGGGAAGCCGATGCCACCGCCGCCGATGGGCGCCATTTTCGGGATCCTGTCGAACCCCGACATGTGGAACGGGGGATAGCTCGTCCAGCTCTGGCCGCCGATGTCTTGTGTAAAACGGCAGTCGCCATCGGTCACGATGTCGAGCCCGGCGATCATCTGCTCGTTGAGATAGACGGCGAGAGTGTCCTCGTATTGCTCGCGGAACCGGGTCTCGACCATGGCCTCGAGAAACGCTTTGAGGCCCAGATTTTCCGTATACCAGCTCGGGCGCGGCAGCGAGCCCGTGATAGTCGTAGGCAATAGTTGGTTTGCCGTCGCACGTAGCATTAGAGATACCCCGTTCGGTGTTTATGATGGTCGGCTGGGGGCCGACATTCTTCGTGGAGACCGATACAATATTGGAGAAACGGTTTCCCCACAACCCTGCTTGGGATCGAGCAATCGCTAGCGATGAGCTCGACGTCGCGGCGGAAGATCGACTGGAACCGCTCGCGCGGAATCGCAAGACACGACGAGGAGCACTGCATGGATTTGGGCAATGGCCTGGGTCATTTGACCTATTCGACGCTCGTACACCCGGGCGACACCTGGAGCGAGATGTGGGACAGCTTGAACCGCTACGTCCCGCAGGTGAAAGCGCGCGTCTGCCCGAAGAAATCGTTTGGCGTGTCGTTGCGTCTCTCGGCGTCGTCGGTGCAAACGCTCACGGGCGATCGCGGCGAGCGCGAACGGCTCAAGGAGTTCTTGCACCAGCACGACATGTACCTCTATACGGTCAACGCCTTTCCGTATGGGCCCTTCAAGAACCGCGTCGTCAAGAAAGACGTCTACGAGCCCGACTGGAGCACGGACCTACGTTCCACGTACACGATGCAGGTCGCCGACATCCTCGCCGAGGTCGCGGCGCCGCACGTCAATCCGTCGATCCAGAGCCCGCCGCTCGGCTTCAAGCCGAAGGTCACGGGCCCCGAGTACGTCAACGAGTTCACGCGCCACGTGATCAAGACCGTGGCGCACATGGTGCAGCTCGAGAAGCGCACGGGTCGCACGGTGACGCTCGCGCTCGAGCCCGAGCCCGCGTGCTTCCTCGAGACGACCGAAGAGGCTCTCGACTACTTCAAGAACCATCTGTATGCGAGCGAAGCCGTACGCATGCTCGTGACGGCGACGGGCTTGAACAAGTCGCAGGCCGAGGCCGCGCTGCGCAAGCATTTGGGCATGGTCTACGACATCTGCCACCAGGCCGTCGAGTACGAGGACATCGGCAAGTCGCTGCGAGCGCTCGCCGACGCCGGCATTCCCGTGTTCAAGCTCCAAGAGGCCGCCGCACTGCGCGTGCCGAACGTCACGAAGGAGACCGTCGACGCGATGCGCCCGTTCGCGGAGACCGTCTATCTCACGCAGACAATCGAGAAGATCGACGACAAGCTCAATCACTACTTGAACCTCGAGGACGCGTTCGCAGCGTTCGAGAGGAATCCGAAGCAGAAGCGCGAGTGGCGCACGCACGTGCACGTGCCCGTGTTCCTCGACAAGATCGGCGAGCACTTCGAGACGACGCGCTTCGCGATCGAGGACGCGCTCAAGTTCCACAAGACGAACAAGCTGTCGCCGCAGCTCGAGATCGAGACTTACACGTGGGACGTGCTGCCGGATTCGATGAAAACCGGCTCGATCGTCGACTACGTGCAGCGCGAGCTTGATTGGGTCCAGGGTCAGCTCCGCTGAGCGGCCGCGGGAGCGACGCATGAAAGTGGGTTTCATCGGCCTCGGCCGCATGGGTCACGCCATGGCCGCGAGGCTCATCGCCGGCGGGCACGAGCTCGTCGTCTACAACCGCTCGCGCGACAAGGCTGCCGAGCTCGAGAAGAGCGGGGCACGCGTCGCGGGCTCGATCGCCGAAGCATGCCGCGGCCGCGATGCCGTGATCAGCATGTTGGCCGACGACAAGGCGCTCACCGAGGTCACCCAGGAAATCGTCGCGGCTCTCGCCAAAGGCGCGATCCACGTCGCGATGGGCACGCACGGCGTGCACGTGCTGCGCGAGGTCGATGCCCGGCACGGCAACGCTGCGCAGCGGTTCGTCGCCTCGCCCGTGCTCGGCCGACCCGAGGTCGCGGCCGCGGGCCAACTCGGCATCCTCGCCGCGGGCCCCGCCGACGCCATCGAGAAGCTCGCGCCGCTCTATCAAGCCATGGGCCGGCGCACGTTCGAGGCAGGCGACAAGCCCGAAGGCGCTGCGGCCGTGAAGCTCGCGAACAACATGCTCGTGGGTTGCGCGATCGAGGCGATGGGCGAGGCTTTCTCGCTCGTTCGCAAGTACGGCGTCGAAGCCCAAGCACTGTACGACGTGATGACGGACGGCATGTTCGCGGCGCCCGTCTACAAGGTGTACGGCAACCTCATCGCCAAAGAGCTCTACGACCAGGCGGGATTCACGACGGCGCTCGGCTTGAAGGACGCCGGGCTCGTGGCCGCGGCCGCGCAATCGGTCAACGTGCCGTTGCCGAGCTTGAACATCTACCGCGACAGCTTGTTGAGTGCGACGGCGCACGGCGACAGTGAGCGCGATTGGGCCGTCATGGCGCGCGTGCAGGCGCGCGCGGCGGGCCTCTAGATTCAAGGAGATTCACCAGTGATCAATGCAGGCATCGTCGGGCTCGGTTGGTGGGGCAAGACGCTCGTCGAAGGCGTGTTCGACTCGAGCAACGACATTCGGTTCGTCGCGGGCGCGGCACGCACTCACACCGACGAGCTCAAGGCGTTCGCGAAGCAGTATCAGTTTCAGCTCTACGGCGGCTACGAGGACATGCTCAAGCACAAGGGCCTCGATGCCGTCGTGCTCGCGACGCCGCATTCGCTGCACGTGCCGCAGACCATCGCGGCCGCCAAGGCCGGCAAGCACGTGTTCTGCGAGAAGCCGTTCGCGCTCTCGGGCGCGGAGGCGCGCGAGGCTGTCGACGCCGTCGCGAAGGCCGGCGTGACGCTCGGCTTGGGCTACAACCGCCGCTGGCATCCCGAGATGACGAAGCTGCGCAGCATGATCGACAGCGGCGAGCTCGGCGTCATCCTGCACTGCGAGGCCACGATGACGTTTCCGAACGCGCTGCTGCTCAAGGCAGACGCGTGGCGCGCGAGCAGGGAAGAGACGCCGTGCGGCGGCCTGACGCCGATGGGCGTGCACGCCGTCGACGGCATGATCGATCTCTGCGGCCCAATCGACGAGGTCTACTGCCAGAGCTTCCGCCGCGCCGTCACGATCGACTCCGACGACACGACGTCGATCCTGTTCCGCATGAAGGAAGGCATGTCGGGCTACCTCGGCACGATGACGGCGACGGGCGGCGGCTTCAGTTTCCAGGTCTACGGCTCGAAGGGATACGTGCGGCTCGAAGGCATGACGCACGTGGCCGGTGCCGCGTCCGAGGAGCGGCGCACGCGTCTGTTCGGCAACTGCATCTTCAAGCCGACGCAAGGTCCGGCCAAGGTGTGGCAGGCCGAGGCGCTCGACGTCACGAAGGCGACGCTCGAGGCGTTCGGGCGCGCAGCGGCGGGCAAGGAGAAGTTCCTGATCCCCGTCGACGAGATGGTGCACGGCGCGGCCGTGACCGAGGCCATCATTCGCTCGGCAGAGACGCACGTGCCCGAGAAAGTTCGCAAGGCTTAGGGAGAAATTCCAATGCGTTTCTTGACCGGCGCGTGGGTCGCGAGTGGGATCGTCGGCTTGGGGTCGCCCGCGGCGGCGCAGCTCAACAATCTCGACGAGGCGTTGCGCACGACGCCGATCACGACGCAAGAGCTCGCCGACGACTTCCACGTGCTGTTCGGCGTCGGCGGCAACATCCTGGTCTCGATCGGCGACAACGGTGTGCTCATCGTCGACGATCAGTTCCCGCAGATGGTGCCGAAGTACAGGGCCACGATCCGCGAGCTCGGCGGCGGCGCCATCGACTTTGCGATCAACACGCATTGGCACTTCGATCACGCCGACGGCAACCAGACGCTCGGCCCCGAGGGCACGTGGCTCGTGGCGCACGAGAGCTCGCGGCAGATGATGACGCGCGACAACGTCATCAATCTCGTGTCGCAGAAGCGCGATCAGCCGGCGTATCCGCCGACGGCGCTGCCCGTGCTCGCGTACGACGACACGATGCGCTTCCACTTCAACGGCGAGCGCATCGACCTCATGCACTTCGGCCCCGCGCATACCACGGGCGACACGGCCGTGATCTTCCGCGGCCACAAGACCGTGCACATGGGCGACGTGTACAACAACGCGGGCTATCCGTTCATCGATGCCGACAACGGCGGCAGCCTGAACGGTGTCATCGAGTTCTGCACGAGGGTGCTCGCCGAGATCGACGAGAGCTACACCGTCGTGCCGGGCCACGGTCCCGTGGCCGATGGCCAGGCGCTCGCCGAGTACGTCGCCATGCTCACGACGATTCGCGACCGCATGAACGCGTTGATCGCGAGCGGCGCTTCGCTCGAGCAGGTCGTCGCGGCCCGGCCGACGTCGGAGTGGGACGCGCCGAACCGCGACCCGGCGAATTTCCTGAACCGCGCGTACCTGAGCCTCACGCGCGAACGCCGCTGAGACTTGGGGAGACGACGGTTCACGGTGAGGCAATTCTCCCCCACTCCGCAAGCAGGCGGCGTCGCCGAATCCACTGTTCGAGCTCCGCGCGGTCGATGTGCTCTCCCGAGACCGCGAGCATGGAGCGGATGTCGCGGATGTGTTTCTCGGAGCCGCCTTCACGAAAGTACTCGAGTTTGCGAACGATGACGTACTCGGGCGGAGCGAGACGAATGTTCCGCCCCGCGACTGTGTATTCACGAACGTTGCGAAACGCCCACGCGTGAAGATCATCGCGATTCGCGGTGTAGAAGTCCGCTTTCAGCCCGGATTTCGGATGGATGACGTTGAAGTGCCCTTTCAGCTCACGCGTGGCTTCGGCTGCGATCACGTCGAGGGGCGGCAGATAGAAGTCGGGGTCGGGGTAGACGTCGGGAAGTCGCGCGACGTCTTCGGCGCTAAGAAAGACGACGAAGTCTATGTCGAGCGTAAGGCGCGGTTCGCCGTAAAGCATCGCGGCTACGCTGCCGCTGATCAGATATCGAAGCTGCGCTTTGTCGAGCGGATGGACGAACAGCTCGATGAGGTCAGGTTCGGCCATTCAAACAAATCCGCTTCACCTCACTAGCCACTTGTTCTTCGGTCCAGTCGGAGTAACGGCTGCGAAGATAAGCTGCCTTGTGTCGACGCATGGTCCAGTAGAGGCGCTGTGCAGTCCGCCAGCGCTGCTCCGGCGTCATTCGTCGAAGAATGGAGATTTGCTCGGGACTCGGTTGCTCATCGGGCAACATAGCCACACTCTGCATGAAAACGAGAGGGGCGACAATCGCGCGGCAATGCAGCAACGTCAGCGGGCTGCCGGCCGCGTCCTCGGGACGCTCGAGCCGCACGCGGCGCACGCCGAACGCGGGCACGCGCGGCGGCAGATTGTGCAACCCGGGCACGCGCAGGATGGGCCCGCGCTGGACATAAAGCCGGGTTGCAGGCTCGCGCCTGGCGATGGCCGGCCGACAGCGGCTATTCTTCGTTCCGTGACGATCGTCTCCGCAACCACGATCCCGGATCACCTCGATTTCCTGGTGACGCAGCCCGACCAGGAACACGCCGTCGTGCGCGATCTCGTGTCGGCCGTGTTCGCGTTCAACACGCACGGGTACGGCGAGCCGTTGCAGATCAGCTTCCCGCTGTACACCGATACGAAGGTCAGCGCGCGCGGCATCCTGGGGCCGTGCGTGCGCGTCACGGGGCCGGCCGAGAAGCTCTACGTGCTCACGTTGCGCTACGAGGTCTCGGCGCACCTGCGCGCGGGGCGCGCGATGACTCTCGTGCGCTCGCGGCCCGTCGTCGACGCCAGCCGCAACGAACGTTTCGCGCTCGTGGCGCGCCCGGGCAGGGCGCCGCTGGCCGTGGC
>DATFFV010000362.1:0-4478 GCA_035249885.1 Gammaproteobacteria bacterium
CATCGGCTCGTACGTTTGCTCCACGCTTCTTTCAGACCCCGCCTCGCGGCGACGCCCTTGCGCTTCGCTAACCCTTTACCTCCATCAGGTTGGGTAGAGGACTTTCACCTCCAAGCTGTCGAACATGCTCGGCACACAAAAGCGGCGCCGCGGTCCACGGACCGCGGCGCCGTTTCGTCTTCTACGTGACTACTCTGCGCTCGGGGCAGCCGCGCCGCCCTGGCCCATGAACAACGACGAGCCGTCGGGGAGCGTGATGTCGCGGCCGCTCGCGCGGAAGGTGCGGTCCTTGGCCTGGAACCCTTCGACGTGAACCTTGGTGCCGGCCGGCACCGAGTTGCGGTTCCAGCCATGCCGGATCAGCGCGTTCGGCGCACCGCCTTCGACGGCCCACTGCTGCTTCTCGCCGGTCGCCGTCGTCACCTCGATGTGCAACCACGAATGCGGGTTGCTGAACTGCATCCGCGTGACGACGCCGTCGAGCTTGATCGGCCGATTGATGTCGAACTCCGCCGCGAACGAATGATGCGCGACGACGGGTGCGGCTACGGCGGCCAGCAGTCCGCCACTCAATATGCCTAACCAACCACTGACTCGCATGGCGCTTCTCCTAGTTCCTTGAACGACGTTTCGAGTGCAACTCGTCGCCCCTGTGCCTACGGCAAGGGCTCCTTGAGGAATTCGTTGTATAGCATGTGCTCCGAGAACTCGACGCACTTGAACTCGAGCAGCTCGGCATTCGGCTCCGTGTTCCGATACAGGTGCATCGAGATCGTCCACGGTGCCGTGAACGTCTCAGGATCTTCGATCGTGGCCTCGTACTGAATGCGGTTCGGGTCGAGTAGCGTGTAACGCTCGGTGACCTTGAGCTGGCTGCTGTGGTAATTACCGGCGCGGTCGAACCAGGTGCGGTCGTCGTTCGCGAGGACCTCGACGACGAGCGTATCGCCGTCCCAGCGACCGTTCGACCACCCCATCCAGAGATCGACGGGGATCTCGTCGATCGTGCGGATATCCTTCATGTGCACGGCGCGATTCGCGTTGGCGAACGAGTAGACGAACAGGATGTCGTCATCGCCCTGCACGATCTGAAACGGATGCGGCAAGTAGGTGGCGCGCGGGATGCCGGGCAAATAGCACGCGGCCTCCGGGTCCGTCTTGGGCCAACCGGCTCGGTTCTCCTCGCGCTTTGCGAGCGCGTCGGCACGATACGGAATCTTGCCTTCCTTGACGACGCTCTGGCCCGCGGGGATGGCGCCGATGGCCCCGAGCCGCCAGAAAGCCAGGTTCTGGGAGGCCGCGTGACCCTCGAGGTTCCAGTTGGCGGAGTTCATCGCCTGCCAAATGCCGTTGAGGTTCGGGTGACCGCCGATGCGGGGCCGCGCCGTTTGCGCGTCAGTCGCCAGGGGAACGGCGGCGGCCAGCACCAGCGCCGCAACCCACGTGACCATCGACCCCTGACGCATCTTGACCCCCAACCCGTCCACATTCTTGCGAAACCGCGAGAATGATAACGGACTCACCGAGGCCCTGCAGCGACGAAATCCAAATTTACCTGGGCAGCGGGCGCGCGCACGTTGGGGGCGCTCCGCAGTCGCCCTATACTGCGGGCATCCGTTTGGGAGTACTCCATGATCATCGCTCGCTCGCTTTCCTCGGCCGCCGGCCGTTCTGCCGCCCTGTTGATTGCCACGCTCGCGGCACCCGCCGCCTTCGCGCAGCGCGACGTGCCTTTCCGGATGGGCATACCGGTCGCTCCTGGTGGTCTCGCCGACCAGCCCCTCGGCGCCGGGCCGTTCGACTACGCGACGGGTGAAGGCCAGAACATCCGTGTGACGGTGCTCACCAAGGCGCTCTCTTTCCCCTTCACGCTGACGTTCCTGCCCGACGGCACTCTGTTGATCACGCAGCGCGACGGCAAGCTGCGCGTCATGCGCAACGGCGTGCTCGACCCGAATCCCGTCGCCGGCGGCCCGGCGTCGTTCTCGACGGGCACGTCGGGTTTGCCGGGCGCGGTGCACGGCTACATGGACATCGCACTGCATCCCCAGTTTGCGCAGAACCAGACGCTGTTCCTGAGCTACACGAAGCCGCTCGGCGAGGGCCGCACGACGTTCGCCGTCACACGCGCGAAGTGGACCGGCAGCGCGCTCAGCGACCTCAAGGACATCTTCGTCGCGGAGCCCGGTGACGGCGGCCCGACGCCGATCGCGTTCGGCCGCGACGGCATGCTCTACATCGCGACGAGCGGCGGCAATGCCCAGACGCCGAGCAACCTCGGCGGCAAGGTGCTGCGCGTCCGCGAGGACGGCAGCGTGCCGAACGACAACCCGTTCGTCGGCAAGGAAGGCTATCGGCCCGAGATCTATACGCTCGGCCACCGCAATTCGCTCGGGCTCGCATTGCACCCGGTCACGGGCGAGCTCTGGCAAAGCGAGAACGGCCCGAACGGCGGCGACGAGCTCAACATCATTCGCGCCGGCAAGAATTACGGCTGGCCGCTCGTGAGCTTGGGAAGAACGTATCCCGGCCCGTGGCAAGCGAAGGCGCCCACGCACGAGGGGTTCGAGCCGCCGGCCGTCTACTGGACCCCGGCCATCGCCGTGTCGGGATTCGCCTTCTACACGGGCGACAAGCTGCCGATGTGGCAGGGCGACATGTTCATCGGCGGCCTGCGCACGGGCGAGATCCCGGGCACAGGCAAGCTCGATCGCATTCTCTTCAATCAGTCGATGGAAGAGCTGCGCCGCGAGTCGCTGCTCGTCGACCTGCGCCAGCGCATTCGCGACGTGCAGCAAGGCCCCGACGGCTTGCTCTACGTGATCACCGACGAGGACGAAGGGGCGGTCCTGCGCATCGAGCCGCGTTGACCGCCAGCACGGAACGAACGGCGGCCGGGCACTAACCAAGGGGAATCACGATGAGGCCCACGCAACCGTCACGCTTGGCTCGCATGGTGCTCGGCGCCGCGGCCGTCGCCGCGCTCGGCGCCACGCTGCCGTCACTAGACGCGCAACAAGCCGCGAGCGGCGGCTACACGGTGCCGCGCACGCCCTGGGGCGACCCCGACCTGCAAGGCAAGTGGCCCGGCACGGAGATGGTCGGCGTCCCGATGCAGCGCGACGAGCGACTTGGGCTCCGCAACGAGCTCAACGACGAGGAGTTCGCCGAGCGCGTCCAGCGCGCCGCGCGCCAAGAGGAGCAGGACAATGCCGACTTCGAGCTCGAGAACGCCGCGAGCACGCCGGGCGGCGCCGTGGGCGGAGCCGTGTCGCCGCCGCCGCACTGGCTCGAGCGCGGCGAGCCGCAGCGCCAAGCTTCGCTGATCGTCGATCCGCCGAACGGCCGTATGCCGGCGTTCACGCCGGAAGCGCAGGAGCGCCAGGCGGCGCTGCGCGCCTACCGCCAGACGCGCGGCCCGGCCGACTCCTACACGGACCGCAGTAACTACGACCGTTGCATCACGCGCGGCCTCGCGGGCTCCGTCCTGCCCGTGATCTACAACAACGGCACGCAGATCATCCAGTCGCCGGGTTACGTGGCCATCGTCAACGAGATGATCCACGAGACGCGCGTTGTGCCACTCGACGGCCGCGCGCACGTCGGCTCGAACATCAAGATGTGGCTCGGCGATTCGCGCGGCCGCTTCGAAGGCGACACGCTCGTCGTCGAGACGACGAACTTCACGGACCGTACCGGCGTCGGCGTCAACGGCGGCGGCCAACGGCACAGCGAAGCCTTGAAGATCACGGAGCGCTACACGCGCGTCGCCGACGACGTCATCGACTACCGGATGACGATCGACGATCCCGAAACCTACACGGCGCCGTGGACCATGCAAATACCGCTCAAGCGCGACGACGGCTACGGCATGTTCGAGTACGCGTGCCACGAGGGTAACCTCGCGATGTTCAACATCTTGAGCGGCGCGCGCGCCGACGACCGCGCCGCGTCCGGCAGGCGCTGAGCGCAGATGAACGGCCGATCCGCCGGGCTCGCGCTGATCGGCGCGGCACTGTTGTCTTCACCGCTGGCTGCTCACCATTCGTGGTCGCGTTACGACGGGGAGCACATCATCGAGCTCACGGGCACGATCACGTCGATCGAATGGGCGAGCCCGCACGTCGTCATGCACTTCACGGTCGCGGGCGACAGCGGCGAGCCCACCGCGTGGACGATGGAAATGGACCCGCCGACGCTGCTGAACCGCTACGGCCTGCGGCACGACACGCTCGCGGCCGGTATGCGCGTGAAGCTCATTGGCGTGCCCGCGCGCTCGGGCGCGGCGATGATGCGCGCCGTGATGATCGAGCTCGCGGACGGCACGGTCTATCGCGTGTCGAGCCGCGTCTGAGCGCCGCGATGCGCGGCCTGCGTGCACTGCTTCCGGTGCTCTTCGCGGGCGCGGCGCCCGCGCTCGCACAGGCGCCGCCGCCGGCCGGCTTTCCAGGCACGCCGCCGCCGAGCCCTCCGGCCAT
>DATFFV010000363.1:0-8908 GCA_035249885.1 Gammaproteobacteria bacterium
ATTCCGTGTTCTCGATTGCAGGCAGGAACCTGAAAAAACAGCAGAGGCGTTGAGATAAGGTCCTGCAGCGTCAAGTCATTCGTGGTCGTGGCGCGTGGCGGCCGGTCGAAGCAGGGTGGTGCGCTCAAGGAGCGCGTTCCATTCCCCGAGCGTCTCGAAAAGCCGCTTCGAACTTTCTCCGATTAGGGACGCCATTCCAAATAAAATTAATCAGTTACGCTGATCGGCGGCCAGCGGTATCTCGTTGCAGCGTGAGCCCAGTCGACGGGCACCTGTACGCGCTGGAATGGTTCCTAATCGGCTGGTGCACACTCGGCGTTCGCCACCAAGGTTCGTGCCGACAGGCGTCAAGGCGATTTGAGATCACGTTCTAGTCAGTCCTCGGAACGGTTTTCAGTCGTTTTTCGCGCGCGTTTTTCTTGACGCTCTCAAGCACGAGACGCAGCAGCTTTTCTGGTAAGTAGCCATAAATGTACTCGCCGGCAGCGGTGGGCCTTAGGTCTGGGCTGGGCCAAGTGAATTGATTGAGTTCGGAGGTGATGATCCAGGACCGCTCCGTATCGAGCCCGAGCCGCTCCTTGGTGTTTAGTGGAATTTCTACGCCGTCTTCGTTCGTGATGGGCGGCGTGTGCGTGCTGGGGAGAACATACGCGACGGTGCGACCGGCGGTGGTGATGCGCGTCAGCACGATGCCGCAAGGCCGATCCTTGGTGCCGTCCTCCCGACCCGTGCGCGCTTCGTTCCACCAGAGATAGGCGTAACGAATGACTTGGCCCGGATGGGGAACTGGAAGGGCCATCCGCCGACCGTCACGTCATTTCGTGGTTGTAGTGCGCAGCTTCTGCGGGAATCTCCACGGCATCCAGCGCGGCAAGCTCTTCATCGGTGAGATCGGAGACATGCTTGGCTTGGCGATCCAAGCTTCGCAGGCGTTGATACTCCTCAGCTGAGAGCAACACCACATCGTCACGACCATGACTGGTGACAATCACCGCTTCTCGATGGGCCACACCGCGGAGGCGGCCAAACTCGCGCTGAAATTCACTGGCGGGGACTCGTGCCACATCCAATCTCCAAACGCAGCAGGGCTCACATTATACGCAATTTTCGTATTTTGCGAGATTGACTGGCCGGGCCGATCCGGGTGATGGGGATCGATGGCGCGTTACGCTCAAGGTAGGTGTTCCATTCTTCGAGCTTGTGAAGAAGGGCTTTAACTTGATCGAGCAGGTCAGCGGGCAGTCGCTTGGGCATGGCCGGTACAGTGGAAATCGGTCTTGTGCGCCAATAGGCACGCCCTTTTGGCGCATTAATCTCGCCACGCTCATCGGTCCTGGAGCCCGCGCCCGAACCCCGGCGCAAACCGATTGACCTGCCGGCGGATGTAGCCGTCCGAAAGATGGCCATAGTGGCGCTCCACCATACGCGTGTCGGCGTGCCCCAGATTGCGGGCGAGCGCGAGCAGCGGCATGCCGGCCGCCACGGCGAGGCTCGCATAGGTGTGGCGCAAGCCGTGGAACGAGATCGGTGGGTGGATGACTGCCCGCCGGCACGCATCGGCCATGCGCCGGGCCTGGTACGACGGTCCCCACGCGCCCGGCCCGCCGCGGGTCACGCCGGTGCGCGGCAGCAGCCGTTCGCGTGACGCGCGGCCGTCGGTGATGCTCGCGAAGAACCGCGCACCTTCTTTGTTGAGGAACACGTCGCGGGCCCGCCCCGACTTCGTGACGGGAACGTGCAGCGTTCTCCGCGCGGCGTCGTAGTCGCCGACGACTGCGCGGCACAGCTCGCCGTAGCGACAGCCCGTGTAAACGGCCGCGTGAACGAGCCGACCGAAGTCCGGCGGGCACGCCGCAATCAGACGAATGGTTTCGCTGCGCGTGAGCCACCGCGTGCGCGGCGCATCGACGTTGCGAAACGCGCGCAGTCCCACGCGCCAGGCCGCGTCGTTGGGAACGGTGCCGGGATGGAGCAACGCGGCGTGGCTCAGGGCCGCCTTGAAAATCGTCGTGATGCGGTTGACGGTGCTGCGCCGTCGGCGCGCGTCCGGACGGTTGGCCGCGTTTGCCTGCGACGCCGGTTGTTTGTCGCGCGACCCGCGCGAACGCCGCCGCCGCGGTGCCGTCTCGACGAGCGCGTCGCGCCATCGCTTGAGCTCTGCGGCCGTGAGATCGGCGATGCGCCGGGCGCCCCACGCCGGCAGCACGTGAGCCTTAAGCTGCGCACGGGCGCGCGCCGTGTCTTGGCCCTCGGCGTCGCGATCGGCGAGATAGCTCTCGACGGCTTCGCGAACGGTCAGCGCGCGCGTGGATCGTTCGTTACGTCGTCGGGCATCGTCGCGCATGCGTGAGCATGGCGCGACGAGGTGGGACGAGGGCAAGCCGGAAAAGTCGCGATCTCGGCTGGAAAATCGGCGGGTCCGAGGCACGACGTCGGGCTGCACCGAGCTCAGGTTCTCGCCGTGCATGAGAACCAGATCGACGACCACGTGCCGTTGAATCGCATGCGGAACGCGCTGACGGGCATGTCGGCGCCGTTTACACCCCCCACCTTTCGGCTAGTACCGCTAGCGTCGGAGTGGATCGCGCGGCAGCTATAAATAGTTATATATATCAATTAGTTAATGGGATACTGGGTCCGGTTGGGCAGGCCCCGCACCGATAGTGGCACGCGACTTGCTCCTTAGCGTGCAAGACCGCGGAGCGCGGCCACTGAGGTAGTCATGAAGCTCGCCAAAGTCCTAGTCAGTCTTGCCGCCGCCGGCTTCGTCCTGCCTGCAAGCGCCGCTCTGATCACCATCAACAGCATCACCCCCGCCTGGGTCAATCCGGCGCCTGTTGCCGGCATCAGCATCAACAACGCGGGTGATCCGATCACGGCGCGCTGGGGCAGCCCGGCGACGGAGGGGGGCCAGAGCGGCTACAACTTCGACGACGCCAACACACCGGTCGTCGTCGACACGAACGTCGGCTCGGGCCGTTTCCTGCTCGGTGACTTCACGCACTTGAACCAGCCGATCTTCGAGCCGTTCCTCACGAGCATCGGGTTATCGGTCAGCGTGGATATCTTGGGCGGCATCCCCGGGACGTTCACGGAGATCTTCACGCTGTCTCACAACGAGACGCCGAACAACTGCGGCTGCGCGCCGGCCGACAACGACATCGTGACCTTCAGCGCCGGTACCTTGAACTCGTCGTTCACGGTCGGTGGCCAGAGTTACATCCTGCGGCTGCTCGGGTTCTCGAACAACGAAGGTGTCACGCTGTTGCCGAGCTTCTCCTCGATGGAAGGCAGCAACAACAGCACGCAGCTTTGGGCGCAGATCGTCGCGCGGCCGACGCAAGTTCCCGAGCCGGGCACGCTGCTCCTCATGGGCGTCGGCCTGCTGTCCGTCGCCTTGATGCGCCGCCGCAAGCAGCGCTAAAGCGACTTCGCTCTTCGATCTTCGCAGCGGCGCCCGAGTGGCGCCGCTGCCGTTTGCCCGCCATGGATGGCGGGCATGCAGCAAATGCAGGAGCGATTTGCTGCTCGGGACCCGCGCCGCGCCTCGAGCCTGTCAGTTCGCGGTCAAGTTGGTCGGCGGATTCGGCACCGTCACGCCGCTCATCGCTTTGAACCCCGCCGTCAGCGTCCACCCGGGGTTACCGCTGCTCTGAAACCGATACGCGCCCACATCTGCCACTCCGCTACGAGCTGTCCCGTTGAAGTCTTGGCTAGGCACGTGCGCGGCCGCACCCGCACCGATCAAGGCGCTGCCCGCCTTCGGGAACACGTCGATCGGCGGAGCGCCGTTGAAGTGCGCGGCCACGAAGTCCGCGGCGATTCCGTTGCCCGTCGAAATCCCTGTGCCCCCGCCGATGCCGACGTTGCCCGTGGCGGTCACGAGACCGAGGTTGCCGCTGATGAGGGCGATGGCCGAGCCGCCGCTCGTGTACACGGCGTTGTTCGCGATCACGACCGAGCCCGTGACGTTGCGCACCGCTATCCCTACGCCGATCACGGTGTTGTGCGCCACGATCTGGTTCGACGGGCTGCCTGCCTGATGGCTTTGTAGGCTGATTCCCGAGCCGAGCACGATGTTGTTGCGAATGATCGCATCCGCCGCCGACTGGATGCCGTAGTCGTCGGTATTCCAGATCACGTTGGCTTCGATGACGTTCGCGGGCCCGTTGCCGACCGTGCTGTAGGTGAGGATGCCGGGGTAATTCGTGTCGTGAATGACGTTGTGGCGAATCACGTTGCCGTAGCTGCCCTCCTTGAGCTCGATGCCGTCGCCTTGCTCGACGGTGGCGCGGTTCGTGTGATGAATGTAGTTCCACTCGATCACGCTATTCGCGACTTGGCAGCCGTTGTTGTTGCAACCCAAGTACATGCCTTCGCCCGTGCCGTTCGTGTGGTGAATGTGGTTGCGGCGAATCACGAGCCCTTCGTAGAGGCCGCCCGAGTTTGCGGACACCGCGACGTCGCCGGTCTCGTAAATCTCGTTGTCCTCGAGTGTGATGTAGTCGGAGCTCATGAGCCGCACGCCGTGCGAACCGCCGGTGATCCGCAGGTTCTTGAGCGTCAGGTACTGCGAGCTGACGACCTCCATGACGTTCTGGCTCGCGGTGTTCATGAAGATCACGGCCGCTTCGCCGGTCTTGCCGCGAATCGTGATCGGCTGGGCGGCAGTACCGACCGCCGTGACGGCGAAGCGGGAGCTCATGGTGTACGTCCCGCCCTGCAACACGAGCTCGTCGCCGGGCTGTAACGCAGCGATCGCGGCGCGCACGTCGGCGCCGGGCCCGATCTCGACGACCGTGGCGCGTGCCGCGAACGCGGACCCCACGGCCGCGAGAAGCGCAATCCGCGAAGCTGTCGACCGGATCATCGCGTGGCTCCGTGCTCGAGTAATCCCGCCCCATTCTGAACGAGCCGTCCCACGCACGACAGTCGTCGCGACGCGGCGACAGGAGCCTAAGCGTCGTTCTGTGAAACGGCTCTCATTTTCGGGGCCGGAGAGCCCGTGGCGCGAACGCGCAGCTCGAGGCTAACCCCAGTGCCGCAGCATGAGGTTCTTCACGTCCGTCATCGCGAGCGAGCCCACGGCCAGATCCCGCCGGCTTCCGATCACGACCGGCCCATCCTCCGCCGAATCCGGCAACCGCCCGTGCGTCCCCTTGACGAGCTCGGGCGTGAGCGGAATCACGTCCATGAGCATCCGAAACCCCAGCTTCTTCTGGAGCACGCGCCGTCCGACGCGCAGCGCCGGCACCCGCAACGCGGGGTCGATGTAGAGCTCGCAAGGGTCGTAGCCCGGCTTGCGGTGGATGTCGACGGTGCGCGCGAAGTCGGGCGCCTTCGCGTCGTCGAGCCAGTAGTAATAGGTGAACCAGTGCCCAGGCGCCGCAACAAGAACGAGCTCGCCCGCGCGTGCGTGATCGCAACCTAAGCGACGCTTGCCGTCGCGGTCGAGCACCTCGCCGATGCCCGGCGTCGCGCGCAGCAGCCGGGCCACCGAATCCAAATCGCGCGGCTCGCGCACGTAGACGTGCGCCACCTGGTGATCGGCCACGGCGAACGCCCGCGACGCGCCCGCGTCGAGCAATTCCCAGCCCAGCGTCTCGCGCACCGCGAGCAACCCGTGCTCGCGCAGCACTCTATTGATGTGCACGTGCCCCGTGGCCTGCTCGATGCCGTACTCCGACACGACGAGCACGTCGGCGCCGTGCGCGCGAGCGGCGTCGATGACCGAGCCCGCGACGGCGTCGATCGCGCGAATGTCGGCATCGACGCGCGGGTCCGAAGGCCCCAGCCGCTGCAGGTTGTAGTCGAGGTGCGGCAGGTAGACGAGCAACAGATCCGGCCGCTCGGAGCGCAGCGTCGATTTGGCCGACTCGGCAATCCACTGCGACGAGGCCAGGCCCGCCTTCGGCCCCCAGAAATCGAAGAACGGGAACTCCCCGAGCTCAGCGACGAGCTGCCGCTCGAGCTCGACCGGGTTCGAGTACAGCGCCACGAGCTTGCGGCCGTCGGCGGGATACATGGGCCGCGGCGTCACGGAAAACGCCGCGCTCGAGTACATGTTGAACCACCAGAAGAGCTTGCCGGCTTTGAATCCCGGCCAGCGGCGCGCCGCGGTCTCCCAGACCTTCTCGCCCTGCACGAGCTGGTTGGCCTGGCGCCAGAAATTGACCTCCGCGATGTCGCGGAAGTACCAGCCGTTGCCCACGATGCCGTGGTCGGTCGGCGGCAGCCCCGTGAGCATGCTCGACTGCGCCGAGCAGGTCACGGCCGGGAATACGCCGGTCATGGGCGCCGCGAAGCCGTCGCGCGCGAGCCGCGCCAAATGGGGCGTGCGCTCGCCGAGCAGGCGCGGCGTGAGCCCGACGACGTCGAGAACGACGAGCGGTGTGCGTGCGGTCATCGAGCGGCTTTAGGTTGGCTCGACGACGGGCGATTGCCCGCGCAGCACCGAGTTTTCCTCCCAGAGCAGCGTTTGATTGCGCTTCAGGGGCACGACGTCGTCGACGGAGATCTGGCCGCTCTGGGCGTAGAACTCGATCGGATTGAAGAACAGCACCTTGTCCACGTCCGCGGCCGAGAAGCCGGCCGCGAGCATCGCGGCGCCCGTCTTCGGCACCTTGAGCGGGTCGCTCTGGCCCCAGTCGGCCGCGCTGTTCACGATCATGCGCTCGGTGCCGTACTGCTTGAGCAGCGCGACCATGCGGTCCTCGGACATCTTGGTATTCGGGTAGATCGAGTGCCCGCGCCAGCAGCCCGTGTCCATGACGAGCGGCAGCGTGGTCTCGTTCAGGTGATCGATGACGACGCGCTCGTCGGCGATGCCGACGTCGCGGAGCAGGCGGATCGTGCGCTCGGTGCCGTTCTTCTTGTCGCGATGCGGCGTGTGCACGAGCACGGGCAGGTCGAGGTCGATGGCGAGCTGCACCTGCTCGGCGAAGAAGCGTTCCTCGGCCGCGCTCAGGTCGTCGAAGCCCACCTCGCCGACGGCGACGACGCCGTCCTTGCGGCAGTACTGCGGCAGGATCTTCATGACCTCGGCGGCGAGGCCCACGTCGTTGGCTTCCTTGGGGTTGATCGCCATCGTGCAGTAATGGCGAATGCCGTACTGCGAGGCGCGGAAGCGCTCCCAGCCCAGCAGAGAGTCGAAATAGTCGATGAACGTGCCGACCTGCGTGCGTGGCTGGCCCTGCCAGAACGCGGGCTCGACGACGCCGACGATGCCCGCGGCGGCCATGTGCTCGTAGTCGTCCGTGGTCCGCGAGAGCATGTGGATGTGGGGGTCGAAGAATCTCATGGCAGCTCCTTGCTTGTTCTTTAAGTAGATCATAGTCGGGCGGCGCCGTTGAGATCGGGGGCCGCGCCCGCGGCTTCGGAGGCGACATAACGGTGGCGCAGCGCCGTGAGCACGCGCGCGTCGGTCTCGTGCTTTACGCGCTCGCCGAGCAGCGCGCGCAACTCGGGATGGCGAGCGCCGCGACGGCCGAGCGCCAAGGCGGCGTGGAAGCGATGCGCGGGGTCGGCGTGGACCAAATGCTGCTTCGCGAGCTCGAGCCGGTCGGCCGGCGCGAACGGCACGAGCGCGAGCCAGATGTCGACGGGTGCGTTGCGGCCCGCGGCCGTGCGCTCGTCGTAGAAGTCGCCGCACATGCGCGCGAGCTCCGCATTGGCGCGCCGCTCGAGGCCGACGACGGCGCCCAGCGGCAGGCCCATGAACAGGGTCTTGAGCACGAGCTGGTTGAACTCGTGCTCCGAGTAGTGCGCCGCCGGATACGGATTATCGAGCGCGAGCGCGCCGAATAGCGTCACGCTGTTGACGCGGCCTGCATCGAGCGCGACGGGCTTGAGCGTCGCGCCCTCGGGCAGCAATGACAGGCTCCGGACGATCGCCGCGCGCTCGCTCTCGTCGCCCGCGCGATAGAGCTTCGCCGCGAGCTCGGCGGGCGGCAGCCGCGTGCTGCCCGCGAGCAGCAGCAGCGCGCGGCCCACGTCGCAGGTCTGCCAGCCGCGCAGCGCGTGAGCTTCGCCGTCGATCTCGATGCGCGCCTCGTCGGGCACGTCGCGGCGGCCCAGCGCGCGCGCGACCGTGGGGAATAGCCGTTCGAGCACACGGCGTGGCTCCTCCGTGCGCATTATCTCGGCACGTGCCGCAGCGAGCCAGCACGAGCCGTCGCCGTCGAGCAGCGCCTCGAGTCCCTCTGCGATGCGTTCCTGCATGCGGCAGTCCTCCCTGTCGCTCAAGTCACGTACAGCCGGCGGCCGAGCCAGCGGCCCGGGAGCATGAGCACGAGCAAGCCTAAACCCCAGAAGATGTCTCGCCCAATGACGAGCAGCACATCGAGCGGCACGAGACCCATGATGAGTCGTCCCACGGCGCCTTGAATGACACCCGGCACGTGGTGGCGGTAGCAGGTCGCGACGAGCGCGAGCCAGTAGAGCAGCGCGACGGCCGCGAGCGGCAGAACGCCGATTTGCGTGAGCACGCCTGCGACCCATAGCGCCGCGACCGCCGCCGCCGCGAGCGTGAGCACGGCGCCTGCGAGCACGACGAGGCGGCGGTCCTGCGCGGCCGCCTCGGCGCGGCTCAAGATCGTGAGCGCCGTCACGTAGACGAGCACGGGCAGCGGCACGAGCCAGGCGTCGAGCGTAAGCGCCACGATCGAGAGCCCGAGCAGCCAATTCAAATACCGGCACAGGCCCATGACGAGCGGACCGACGGCCGTGCTCATGAAGTTGCGACGCGTGAATCGCCCCGGGTACATGAGGCCGGACGATACCGCGTCCCCTCGTCGACGGCTCACTAGACTGTCGGACCCATGCTCCAGCCCCAGAGCCGGCGATCGTTCCTCCGACGCGCGGTCCTCGGCGGCGCCGGGGCGTTCCTCGCGGCGTGCACGAGGCCGTT
>DATFFV010000364.1:0-5390 GCA_035249885.1 Gammaproteobacteria bacterium
CCGCGAGCGCGAGGCCGCACGCGGCGACAGCGGCCGCGCGGTGGCCGCTAAGCGATGTTGCGCAGGCGTGTGTCATGCGCGTCTCGCAAATGCCCCCAGGTGCTCTCGAACGCGAGCGTCACGAATTGTGTCGGATCGCCATAGCGCGCGTCGTACTCGGCCGTCGGCTTCGCGGCCAGGACCTCGTCGACGGCGAGCGCTTTGATGAGCATGGCGTGGATGCGCTCGAAGACCGTGAGGTACATCGCGTGCTGCTCTTTGAGATCGGCGAGCGACATGAGCGCTCCGACCGCGGGCACGATACGCGTGCGCTCGTTCGCCACCTCGAGCAAACGATCGAAGCCGTTGAGCATGCCCACGGTCCAGCCGCCCGTCCACCAATCGATGACGGGCCAGGTCGCGTTCGAAACGAAGCCGCCCGCGACGAGCACGTTCTCGTCGGGAAAGAACAGGAATAGATCGCCGTCGGTGTGGGCGTCGCGCGCCCAACCGTGCTCGACGCGGCGGCCGCCGATCGTCAGCGAGCCGGGATCGTAGACGGTCGTCGCCGGCTGCGCGTTCTTCGGCAGCGGCGGGTATTTCTTGTCCGACCAGCGCACCCAGACCTCGGAGCCGAGCCACAGCTTCGTGTTCTCGTGGGCGACGATCTCGACGCCGCGCTCGCCGAGCGCGCGATTCGCGCCCGTCTGCTCCTCGTGCCAGTGCGTATTGACGAGCGCGCGCACGGGCTTGCCCGGGAACGCGCCGCCGACGGCTTGCAGCAGCGCGTCGGCCCACGACGCGTGGCCGCCGTCGACGAGGATGACGCCCTCGTCGCTGTCCGCGGCGAGCACGTTGCCGTCGGGCCCGAGGATCGCGCTCATGCGCGGCGACAACGCCACCGTGTCGAGGCTCGGGCTCTGCGCGCGAAGCGTTGCGGGCAGCAGCGTTGCGCTTGCGATCACGGCCGCCTGCCGCAACAACTCGCGGCGCGTCGTGCTGTGGATCTTGCGAGCCACGCTTCAGGCCAACAGAAACACGGTTCGCGCGAGCAGCAGCAGCAGCGCGAGCGATGCGGCCGCGAACACGAAGAACCGGACGATGATCACGTTGCGCGTGGCCTGCACGAGTGAATGGATAACCCGCAACGCCACGTAGCTCCACGCGAGGCCGACGCTCCAAGCGTCGACTGCGTTCCCGAGCTGCGCCGCGAGCGCGAGCGCATAGAAGATCGTCGGCTGCTCGTGCAGATGGTTGTAGTTGTCGGCGACGCGCGTGACCTCGGGCGGCAGCTCGAGCTTCGCACCGGTGCGCGACACTGCTTCGAGATCGATACGCGCCGCCCGCAGCGCGGGAATCCGCGTCGCGTAGAGCCACACCCACATGACGAACGTCCACGCGACGAGCGCGAGCACGGGTGCGATGAGACTCGCCGTCATAGGGAGGTGCCCCTCATCGCCGCGATAGGGCCGCGTAGCCGCGATTGATCATGCGCGTGGGGTCACCGTAGCGTGCGTCCCATTCGGCCGTGGGCTTCGCGGCGATCGCTTGCTCGAGCGTCGCGCCGCTGCGAATGAGGTCGGCGAGCTTGGCGCGCACGCCCTTGAGCATCGCGATGTAGGCGACGAGATCCTCGTATTTCGCGACGGCGCCATGCCCGGGAATCACCGTTGCTCCGGGCTGCAGCTCCGCGAGCACGGCCTCGCAGAACGCGATCGTGCCGTCGAGATCGCCGCCGTTGTCCGTGTCGATGAACGGATAGCCCGCGTTGTTGAACACGTCGCCCAGGTGCACGGCGTTGTGGTTGCGGAAGAACACGGCGGCGTCGCCCGTCGTGTGCGCGGGACCCGTGTGCAGCAGGTCGATCGTCTCACCGTTGAAGCTGAGCTGCATGCGATCCGTGAAAGTCGCAACGGGCAGCGCGGGCGTCGGATACGCCTTCTGCGGGAACGGCGGCCGCACGACCGTGTTGATGACGTTGTCGTGCAACAGCATCGCGCGCGAGTTCGCGTGCGCGACGATCCACGTGCCCGTGGGGCCGAGCACGAGGTTGCCGTCGGCGTGGTCGTAGTGCCAGTGAGTGTTGATCGCGAAGTCGACGCCGCGGCCGCCGAGCTCGCGAATCGCGGCCAGGTACCGCGGCACGAGCTCGGGGAACTGCGTGTCGACGGCGAGCACGCCTTGCGTGCCGACCGACACGGCGATGTTGCCGCCGAGCCCGAACAGCACGTACAGATCGTCGCCGACCTTCTCGGTGCGGATCTCGGCCGCCGCGAGCTGCTCGGGCGTGACCTGCGCGAGACAGGGCATCCCGACCACCGCAAGCATACCGCCCAGTACACAGTACCTTTTCATGGCTTTCCCCCAACGTAACAGCACGTATCCTCGCTCAGTCGAGTTCGCGAGCCAACTGTACGAGCGCCGGCCCTTTGCCCCTCGCACGAGAAGCTGCCATCCTTCGCGTGCCATCAGCGAGCACGCCATGAGCAAGCTCCTCGACGCCGCCGCGGCAACCGCGCCCGCCCTCGTAGCGTACGGCATGGTATTCGCGCAGCCGGTGCTCGGGTTCGCCACGACCGACCCGCAGACCGAGCTCGTCGAGCGGATTGCCGAACTGCGGGCCGAAGGCGGTCCCACGCCGGCAAGTGTCATCGAGCCGTTGCGCGCCCTGGCGCTGCAGCACCAAGAATCCGGCGATCACGCTCTCGCGATTGTCGCCCTCGAAGAAGCGAGATACGTCACCCGCGTCCACCGCGGCTTGACCTCCGCCGACGAGGCTTTGCTGTTGCGGCAGCAGATTCGCAGCGAGAAAGAGCTCGGCGATCATGAGCGAGTGTGGAACCTCGAGCAGGACATGGTCACGATCGCGAGGCAACATCACGACGACATCCGGATGTTGCCGATCTTTCGCGACCTCGCCGAGGATTGGTCGGGTGTCATCGAGGAGGTCCGCGCCGGAGGGCGCCCTCCGATGATCCATATCGGGTGCTACTACGGTGCGCTCCTTCCTCCCTACGACGACACGCGCGGCAAGCGGCACGCCCCGCTAGCAATGGGCGACGCGGGCGGCGGTCCGAATTGTACTTCCGGGTCCAAGGACGGAATCATCCGCCGACTTGAGTCCGAGCTCCTGATGTACTACGCCGACGCAATCGAGATCATCCTCAAGACCGGCGATTACGCGAGCCAGGAGCTCCGTCAATTCGAGAAAGCCGCTCTTCGCCTAAGGTCCGGTAGGCGCGTCTCTGTGATGCGGTATGGCGAGTCGGGCGGGTCGTTCACCTACTGTTCCGGCGGAACGCTCGAGCACTTTCTCGCGTTGGAGATTTTGGACTCTTGTCTGGCACCCGTCGGCCGTGCCGACAACTTCGTCGCCGCGAATGTCGGCGGTCCCGTCGGCCTCATACGCCTGATCTCCTATGAGATCCGCAGCGCAGCGCCCGCGGCCGATCGCGCCCGCGCGATCGTCGAGCTGGCGGACTTCACCCTCGCAGCCATCCCCGTCGACCGTCGCCATCTCGAGGAGAGGACTACCAATTTGGCGCTGGCATTCTATGAACGGGCGTACCGTGAGCTCCGACAAGGCGACGACGCGGAGGCGTCGACAGCGCAGATCTTTGCGCCGGAATTACCTGTGACGCTGCCGACGTTCCGGCCGAACCCGTTCGCTGCTACCGCGACGGCGGAGTCGACGGGCTACATCGACGTCGCGTTCGCCGTCACGAAGCACGGCACGGGTGAACGGATCGAAATCCTCGCCACGAGCCGGAATGCGTCGCGTGCGGAGCAGAGAGACTTGATCCGCCTGATCGAGAGCACTACGTTCCGGCCGAGAATGATCGGCGGCGAATTAGCCGATGCGGCCCCCGTAGTCGTGCGCCACCACTTGAGCCCATGAGCCTCGCATGAGCGTGAGAACCGGCCGACACCTCGCCGACACCGTAAACGGCGGTACCCAGAAGGCCAAGCGCCTATCAGACGTGAAGCAGCTCGACGTGCCGGCCGAGATGCGCCGCGAGCGGCTCGATGTCTTCGGGATCCGAGGTCACGATGTCGTCGCCGTCGTCGGCGAGCAGCACGAGTGCAGCGTCGATCACGTCAGCGCTGCCCGCACGCGCGAGCAGATCGCCCGCGGCGCGCCCCAAGCTCTCGTCCAACGGGCGGATGTCGATGCTGGCCAGCGCTCGGGCCAGCAGCGCCTGACGCGGAGCGCCTCCACGCCAAACTTGCCCGACGATGCCCCCATGCGACACGGGCACACTGTTGGCGAGGAGCGCGGCTTTGAGCCGGCGCCACATGACGCGATCGTTCTTTTCCAGTGCGATGAGCGCTCCGCTATCGAGCACGAGGCTCATGTGGCTCCGCCTCGACGTGTCTTGCGGCTGTTGGACTTGGGCTTGTTGCCGCGAACGACGACAGCGGATTCGCGGTCCGCACGCGCCTGATCCGCGAGCTCCTGCGCGGAGATAACGCCGAATCGTTCCTCGTATGCCGAGACAGCTTCGGCCAGTGCCACGAGCCGACGTTCCCGCGCAACCCTTTCGGCCAGAGCCGCGTTGACCCAGGCGCTCAGGGACTCTGCTCGGCCTTCCGACACGGCGTCGTTGCCCGCTTCGATAAAAGCCGGGTCGACGGTGACCGTCAGGCGCTCCTTCCTCGTGCTCATACCGCGATGGTAACCACGGTACGACATTTATACAACTAACTAGTCAAGCGCCTGAAGGCCTCCCTCTTGGGACGAAACTGCGACGACGCCCGTCTACTTGCCGATCGTCGCCAACAAATCGGCGCGCGTCTGCGGCGCGGCCGCCGCGTGCACGGCGAGGTACCGCTCGAACTGCACGTTGTTCGAATCGACGTACTGCGCGAGCGTGACGACGAACGGATTCGCCGTCGCGCCGGGCTGCGGCAGCGTGAAATCGGCCTGGAACAGCGTGCGCGCCGACGGCACCACGGCCACGAGCATGCCGTCGGTGTGCCCGTTCGGCACGGAATGCAGCTCGACGCGCATCGTCGCGTCCTCGAACACGGTGACGTCGTCGGCGCCTTGCACCTGCGGGCTCAGCGTCGGCTCCCCGAGCAGCGTGCGCGGCGTGCTCAAAGCCATGCGCAGGAACTCGACGTTGTTGGCGTGCGTGACGAGCGTCGCGCCCTCGCGGATGAACGGCACGAGCCCAGCCGTGTGATCCGAGTGCGGATGCGAGATGACGATGTAGCGAATGGGCTTACCGGGAACGAGCTGCTTGACCTCGTCCACGATGCGCTGGCCGCGCGCTTCGGATTGGCCGCCCTCGAACACGAGCACGTGGTCGGCGAACTCGGCGACGAGCGCGACATAGCCGCCCGTGATCAGGTGCACGCCGTCGGCCAACCTCTCGACCGTGACTGCGGGCGGCGTGGGCGGGCCGCCG
>DATFFV010000365.1:0-2373 GCA_035249885.1 Gammaproteobacteria bacterium
GTCGTCGGCGCGGCGCGGCCGCCCGAGGCGACGGCGAGGTACTGCTTGCCGTCGATCGCGAAGCTCACGGGCGCACCCGAAACGTCGCCGTTCAGCCGCGTTTGCCAGAGCAGCTCGCCGCTCTGCGCGTCGAGCGCGAAGAATTGCCGATCGGCGGTGCCGCCGAACACGAGCCCGCCGGCCGTCGCGAGCGCGGAGGCCGTCATCGGCGCGCCGCTCACCGGGCGATAGGTCCAGGCGCGCCCGCCCGTCACGGGATCGAACGCCACGAACTCGCCGACGTAGTCGTAGCCCGGCGCGAGCGACGCCGTGTAGGTGACGCCCGTGAGGCCCTGGCCCGGCCTAAAGATCGGCGTCACGACCTGCGCATTCATGCACGAGTTGTTGACGCCGAGATAGTAATAGCCCGTGAGCGGGCTGAAGCTCGGCGCTTGCAGATTGCGCGCGCCGTGGATGTGCGGGCAGATCTCGAACACCTTGCCCGAGTCGACGTCCTCGGGTTGGGGGATGGCGCGCGGATCGTAGATCGGCCGGCCCGTCGCGCTCCAGCCCGTGACGACGTTGTCGTACGCGGTGCGGAACGCGTGCAGGAACTCGCCCGTCGCGCGATCGAGCACGACGCCCCAGCCGATCTTGCCGGTCGTGACGAGCGCCTTGCGCATGGCGCCGCCTAGCTCCAAGTCGACGAGCATGGCCTCGTAGCCCGAGCGGTCCCATTGGTCGGCCGGCACGAGCTGGAAGTGCCAGCGGATGCGGCCCGTCTCGGCCTCGGCCGCGATGACCGTGTTCGAGTACAGCGAATCGCCGGGTCCGCGCGACGCCGTGGTCCACGGCGTCGGCTGGCCGGTCGAGAAATAGACGAGCTTGAGCTCCGGGTCGTAGCTCGCGGTGTTCCAGGCCGCGGCCCCGAGCGGCGGCCATTTGCCGTTCTCGGTCCAGGTTTCGTAGCCGGGCTCGCCCTGGCGCGGCGTCGTGTACAGCGTCCAGACGCGCGCGCCCGTCGCGGCGTCGTACGCCTCGAACTTGCCGCGCGCCGCGAAATCGCCGCCCGTCGTGCCGATGAACACCTTACCGGCCGCGACGAGCGGCGGATGCGCGTGCCCCTCGCCGGTCTTGTAATCGCCGGTCTTGGTCTCCCAGAGCTTCTCGCCCGTGCGCGCATCGAGCGCGACGAGGAAGCTGTCGGCCGTGCCGAAGTAGATCGTGTTGCCGTAGATGGAGACGCCGCGGTGGCGTGGATAGGCTTCCGAGGCGGAGATGTCGTCGGGATACGCGCGCACGTGCGTCCACGCGAGCTCGCCCGTGACGGCGTCGAGCGCGAGCACGCGGCCGCTGCCTTCGGCGACGTACAGGAGACCGTTGGCGACGATGGGCGTCGCAACCCAGCGGCTGCTGTCGCGCACGGTGTACGCCCAGACGGGCCGCAGTCGCGCGACCGTGCGGCGATTGATGTCACGCAGGGGGCTGAACGCCGTGACGTCGTAGGTGCGCCGGTAACCGAGCCAGTCGCCGGGCTCGGGGTTGAGCAGGCGCTCGGGCGCGATCGGCGACCAGTCGGCGCTCCGCGGCTGCGCGTCCGTGCAGCGCAACGGCAAGAGGCCCAGGGAAACGACGACGATGAGCGCGCAACCTCGAATGGGCATGGGGCCTATCATAGGGCAGTGACCGCACCCCGCACGACCGTGTACACCGTCGGGCACTCGACGCTGCCGATCGAGCGCTTCCTCGCGGTGCTGCGCGCGCACGGCATCGAGCGCGTCGCCGACGTGCGCACGGTGCCGCGCTCGCGCCGCAACCCGCAGTTCAATGCCGACGCGCTCGCGGAGTCCCTGCGAGCCGCCGGCATCGAGTACGCGCCACTGCGCGAGCTCGGCGGCCTACGCAAGCCGCGTGCCGATTCGCCGAATGCGGGCTGGCGCAACGACGCCTTTCGCGGCTACGCGGACTACATGCAGACGCCGGAATTCGCGCGCGGCCTGGAGCGGCTGCTCGAGCTCGGCCGCGAGCGGCGGACGGCCATCATGTGCGCGGAAGCCGTGCCGTGGCGCTGCCATCGCTCGCTCGTAGCCGATGCGCTCGCCGTGCGCGGCGTGCCCGTCGTCGAGATCCTCGGCGAGGCCGAGCGGCGCGCACATACGCTCACGCCGTTCGCTCGCGTGCAGGGCACGACGATCACCTATCCGCCGATGCAGGCCAGCCTGCTCGACGAGCGCCCGCCCTGACGCGGCGCCTCAGCGGTCGGCGACGACGGTCGTGTCGTAGCGTACGCCGTCCGGGACGGGCACGGCCTGATTCACCGTCGTGCCGCGGTCACCGGCGGTTCGCTCGCTGGCGTCGACCGCGACGAACGACGTGTACGCCGACATGAGGCTG
>DATFFV010000366.1:0-3373 GCA_035249885.1 Gammaproteobacteria bacterium
GGTGCACGGCACTACACTTTGGGCGAACGCCGTCATGGCAGAAAAGCTCGCGATGGCCGCGAGACCGAGCTCGCGCAACACGCGGAGCGCTCGCGCGGCTGCTCCGTCGCGATGCGATATGTCATGATCCGGCCGCGCCGGCGATGCTGCAGTGCGCATGGGTTTACCCCCGGGCAATCGAGACCGACGATCGATCGAAGTCGACGACCATAGTGGCCGCAGCCACGGGCGCCGATCAAGGGGATCCTACATGCGTTGCGACGCGGCCGCTCGTGTCGGCGTGCGGCGAGCCGCACATCTTGGTTCTGTCACTTCGGGTTGTTGCACGATGCTCAAGAATGTCGCCGGTCTGCTCTCGATAGTCTTCGTCGGCTTTGGCTGCGCGACCGAGCCGCGAGCGAGTGCGCACGCTGCGCCGATTGCGCCGAAAGTCGTGCTCATCATCGGCGACGGTATGGACGATCATCAGATCACGATCGCGCGCCACTACCTCGTCGGCCAGGGTGGGCGGCTCGCGCTCGACGGCATGCCGATGCGCGGGCAGGTACGGATACAGACTGTGGCCGAGGAAAATCCGTCGTTGCCCGAATACGTGGCTGACTCGGCGAACACGGCTACTTCGATGGCGACCGGCATCGTGACGAGTGCGGGGCGCATCGCCACGACGGCGAGCGCCGACGAAGACGTTGCGACGATCATGGAGCTTGCCGCGGCTGCGGGCTTCGGCACCGGCATCGTGACGACGTCGAGCGTCACCGACGCAACGCCTGCATCTTTCGTCGCGCACGTGAACTGGCGTCTCTGCGAAGGGCCGCGCGGAATGGCCCCGCGCAACACCGGCCTGTTCGTCGGCAACTGCACCGCTGATCTCAAGGTCAACGGCGGCAAGGGCTCGATCGCGGAGCAGATCGCCGCGTCAGCGCTCGACATCGTGCTCGGCGGTGGAATGCAGCAGTTCGCGCAGCCCGCCGAAGGCGAGGCCACGAAGACCGTGGCCGATCTCGCGGCCGAGAACGGTTTTGCGCTCGTGCGCACCGCCGCTGAGCTTGCGGCGGTCGAGCGTCGCGGCAAGATCCTCGGGTTGTTCTCGGGGGGTACGATGCCCGTGCGGTGGCGCGGCGCCGGCGACGCCAAAGCCGAGCGAATAGAGCGCACGGAAGGGCGGCCCGTGTTGGCCGAGCCGTTCTCGTGCGAGCCCAACCCCGATTTTGCGCCGATGCCGACGCTGCTTGCGATGACGCGTTCGGCGCTCGACCGTCTCGACGACGGCCGCGGCTTCGTGCTCGTCGTGGAGTCCGCTTCGATCGACAAGCAGTCGCACCTGCGGCGGCCGTGCGGGCAGATCGGCGAGCTCGAGCAGCTCGATGACACGCTCGAGGTGGTGCTCGATTACGCGCGCGAGCATCCCGAGACGCTCGTGCTCGTGACGGCAGACCACGGTCAGGCGGCGCAACTCGTCCCCGAGACGAGCGTGCTCGCGTCCCTCAACGCCGCGAGCCCCGGCTACTTCGCACGCGTGCGCACGCCCGAGGGTGCGCTCATGGGCGTCAATTACGCGACCAACGACTCGAACGTGCAGGAAGATCACACGGGCGCCGACGTGCCGCTGCTCGCGAGCGGGCCAGGTGCCGAGGCGATTCCGGCGTCGTTGCGGCAGGCGGAGATCTTCACGCTACTCGTGAGCCATTTGGGGCTCGCCCCGCCGCCCCCGCGGTGACGGGGCCGCAACGACGGCAGCGGTGACCTCTCTTTTTCAAGGAGGAGTCTTGGGCGTGCGGCATCGAAGTTACAGCGAGCTTACGGCGGGCCTCGCAGAAATCGAGCGGGCGCCGCGCGAGCGCGGTGTGGTCGAGCTCATCGTGCGCCGGCCCGTGCGCGGCCAGCGCGAAGTGCTCGCGGTCGGCGAGCTCAGTGTCGACGAGGGGCTGGTCGGCGACCGCTGGGGGCAGGGCAAGCGGCAGCGCGAGAATCAGCTCGCCGTCATGAGCTCGCGCGTCATTGCTTTGCTCGCGCTGGAACGCGAGCGTTGGCCGTTGGCCGGCGACCAGCTCTACATCGACCTCGACTTCCGCGCCGACCACCTGCCCGCGGGCACGCGCGTCGCGATCGGTGCGGCCGAGATCGAGGTCAGTCCCGAGCCCCACATGGGTTGCAGATTGTTTCGCGAGCGCTACGGGCCGGATGCAGAGCGTTTCGTGAATTCCACCGTGGGCCGGGCGCTGCAGCTCCGCGGCATCAACGCGTGGGTCGTCAAAGGCGGAGAGATTCGCGCCGGGGATGCCGTCGCCGTCTTGTTCGAGTGAGCGGTTCGGAGGGCTGGAACCTGCCCACTACCGGCCCTGCTGATAAGCATCTGATCTTAGGCCCGTTGTCGGGGCGACTAAACGACCAGTTGTGTCAAGCTGTTGACTGTGTGGGGTCAGGTCCAGCCCGTGGAATCGAATATACGCCCGGCCTATCGAGGTGCCAAGGCGTTTCGACCGAGCCCGACGAGGCTCGCGGAGGGCTTCGTCGAGTTATAAAGCCTCTGCAAGAATTTTTGCGACGTGGAGCGCTTCGCGCTGCGCGCCGTCATGAATCTGATGCCGACAGCTCGTGCCGTCGGCGACGATCACGGTGTCGGCAGTCGCTCGCCGCACGGCGGGCAGCAGCGCCGCCTCGGCCATTCGCTGCGAAACGTCGAAGTGCGCGGGCTCGTAGCCGAAAGCGCCGGCCATGCCACAACAACTCGCGTCGATGACCTCGACCGGTAGCTCCGGCACCAGTTGCAGCACTGCCACGACATGCGGCACGACGCCGAACGCCTTCTGGTGGCAATGGCCGTGCACGAGCGCACGCGTGTAAGGCAGGCGTTTGAGCTCGACCTGCCAGCGGCCGGCCGCGCGCTCGCGCACCACGAACTCCTCGAAGGTCAGGGCCGCGGCCGCGAGCGCGGCGCTCGAGTCGCCGGGCAGCAATGCTTTGAGCTCGTCGCGTAGGCCGAGCAGGCACGAGGGCTCGAGGCCCACGACGCTCACGCCGCGCGCGACGAACGGCTCGAGCGCCGTCACGAGTTCGCGTGCCGTCGCGCGCGCGGACTCGACCATGCCCGTCGCGAGGTACGTGCGTCCGCAGCAGAGCGCGCGGCCCGCGGCAGTCGCTGGAACGTGGACCGTATACCCGGCGGCCGCCAACACGCGCACGGCCGCACGCAGGTTGTCGGGCTCGAAGTAAGTGTTGAACGTGTCGGCGAACAGCACGACCTCCTTGGCTGCCTGGCCGGGTAGAGGCGCCGGCACCTCCGCCGCGCCGCGGAAATAGTCGCGCCGCCAGCGCGGCAGCTTGCGGCGGGCCGCGAAGCCCGCGACGACTTCCGAAAGCTTCGCGAGCCCTG
>DATFFV010000367.1:0-5915 GCA_035249885.1 Gammaproteobacteria bacterium
GTTCCTCACGGCCTACCAGGATCGCGCCTACGCCGAACGCTATCGCGCGGCGGTCGCGCGCGTCGCGGCGGCCGAGCAGCGCGTGCACCCCGGGAGCCGCGCGCTCGAGGAGGCCGTGGCGCGCCACTACTTCGCGGTGCTGGCTTACAAGGACGAATACGAGGTGGCGCGGCTGCATACGGAGACGGGCTTCCTCGAGAGCATCAAGCGCAACTTCGGCGCCGGGGCGCGCGTGAGCTTCAACTTGTCGCCGCCCCTTCTCGCGCGGCGCGATCCCGCGACGGGCCGGCCGAGGAAGTACGAGCTCGGCCCGTGGCTGCTGCCGCTGCTGCGCGTGCTCGCGAAGCTCAAATGGCTGCGCGGCACGAAGCTCGATCCGTTCCGCTTCAGCGCGGACCGGCGGCTCGAGCGCGAGCTCCTCGCGCGCTATGAGGCGTCGCTCGAGCGCATCGTCGCGGAGCTCGACGAAGCGCGCTTCGACCTCGCGCTCTCGCTCGCGTCGCTGCCTAAGCAGGTGCGCGGGTTCGGGCCCGTGAAGAAAGCCGGCGCGATGAATGCGCGCGCGGCCGAACAGGAGCTCTGGGAGCAGTGGCGTGCGCCGGCCGCGCGTACGGAGCGACGGCGGGCCACTGCGGCTTGACTGCCAGCGTGAAGCTCAGCGGGAAGCTTCGGTCCTACGAGGTTCGGTTGCGTTGCTCGCTTCACCGCCCGTGTTCGCGCCCGTCGGCTCGAACGCGAACAGATCCCCTGGCTGGCATTCCAGGACTTCGCAGAGCCTCTCGAGCGTGCTGAAACGCACGGCGCGCGCACGGCCCGTCTTGAGCACCGATAGGTTCTGCGGCGTGATGCCGACGCGTTCCGCGAGCTCGTTGAGCCGCATCTTGCGCCGCGCGAGCATGACGTCGACGTTGACGACGATGGGCATCGGGTACTCCGGCTAGACGGTGAGCTCGGCTTCGCTGCGTAGACGCTCGGCGTCCTCGCTCGCGCGCCGGCCGACCTCGAGGATCCACGAGACGAGCACGACCAGGCTGCCCGTAAGCATGAGCATCAGCGACTGCGGCGAGAGCTCGAGGGGCAGGTAGGACGCGGCCTCCGGCGGAGCCACACCGGTCCTGAGCAGCAGGGCCGACACTAACGGCAACAGGACTTCAATCGCTCCGAGCGCGATGAGGATCGCGCCGACGCGCCCGGTCCTCCGCACGTTTGCGGCCGTGTAGATCGCCCCGCGGCCGAGATCGCCAAACAGCGCGTAAAGGTAGGCGACTGCGACCGCCACGAGCGCGAAGGCGAAGACCCTACCGACGGCAGTGACGCCGATGCTTGGCCAGCTCGCATAGAAGTCGAGGCCCACGCCGAACAGCGCGACCAGCACGGTGACGGGTCCCGCCATCGCGAGCACGATGAAAATGACGAGGCAGCAAGCCTGGGCGTAACGGCTGTAGCGCTGCACCTTGGCTAGTTCCTTCGGAGGAGCGAGCTCCATCGGGGGTCTCCGGACTGGCGATGCGGCAAGATCCTACAGGAGAGAAGGTGTTTGTCAACAAAAAAATGTCGATAAACGATAAAAATGAGACGTAGAACGACATTTGCGCGTGGCCCGGCACCTCTTCTCACTGCCGGGCGTTTAGCGGGGACGGCGTCCCGACTCGGCCGCGGTCGCGCAGCGAATGCAGCGGTCGGCGAACGGATAGGCCTCGAGCCGCGCCATCGGAATGTGCTCGCCGCAATCGGCGCAGATACCGTAGGTTTGGTTCTTGATCTGATCGAGCGCTCTCGCGATTTTCGTGATCTCCACGCGCGCTTCGTTGCCGAGCGCATCGACGACCTCGGCGTTTTCGAGCTCCTGGGCCTGCTCCTGCGAGTCGGCGCTGCGCCCCGCCGTGAGGTTCTCCTTGAGGCGCGCGAGGCGCCGCACGAGCTCGGCCTGCTTGGCGATGAGATCAGCCTGGATCCGCGCGTACTGGTCCATGTCGGTTATATCCCCCGGCGGCGCTTGCAGCGGTTCCGCTGCGCCGTCTAGCATCGAGGGCGCGCGGGTGATTCGAATGTTCGCGTCGGTAAGAGCATAGCTCGTCAGCGCTCGCGAAGCAGCAGGGAAGATTCGATGCGGCTCTTGGCCGGGACCAGCGGATTTTCGTACAAGGAGTGGCTCGGGGAGTTCTATCCCGACAAGCTCGCCGCGAACAAGATGCTTGGGTTTTACGCGACGCGATTGCCGGCCGTCGAGATCAACAATACCTTCTATCGAATGCCGAGCCCGGACATGATCCAGGGCTGGCGTGCGCAGGTTCCCCCGTCGTTCTCGTTCGCGATCAAGGCGCCGCGCCGCGTCTCCCACGTCAAGCGCCTGCGCGACTCGGCCGACGACGTGCGCGTATTGCTCGCCGCGCTCGCCGAGCTCGGCCCATCGTTCGGCTCGCTGCTCGTGCAGTTGCCGCCGCACGCAAAGTGCGACGTGCCGGCGCTCGAAGCCTTCTTGAGCCACCTGCCGCCGACGTGCAAAACCGCTTTCGAGTTTCGCAATCCGACGTGGATCGCGCCGCCCGTGCTCGACCTGCTGCGCCGTCACAACGCGGCGCTCGTGCAGAGCGAGAGCGACGACGAGCTCGAGCCGCTGCCGTGGACCGCGAACTGGGCGTATCTGCGCTTGCGGAAAGTCGCCTACACGGAGCGCGAGCTCACGACTTGGCTCGAGCGTCTCGAAGACGCCGGCGTCGCGGAGGCCCAAGTGTTCTTCAAGCATGAAGACGCGGCGACGGGCCCGAAGCTGGCGCTACGCTTGCTCGAGCTCGCGAAAGGGCCCTGAACGTCAGTCAGTGCGGTCGCGCGTCAGCGCGCGGAAGCGGCTGAAGTGCCGCAGCGCCCCCTGTTGGTCGCCCGTCTGCTGATAGAGGCGCGCCAAGTTGAAGTGCACGTCGGCCACGCGCGGGTCGAGGCGCACGGCTTCGCGGTACTGCTCGATGGCATCGGTGGTGGCGCCGCGGTCTTCGAGCACTACGCCGAGATTGAAACGCGCCGTCGGGTGATTGGGCTCGATCTCGAGCGCGTCGCGATAGAGCCGCTCCGCCTCGTCGAGCGCCTTCGCGACGTGGCGCAGGCGACCCAAGTTGATGTGCGCGGCCACGTGGCGCGGCTCGGCCGCGATCACCTTGCGGTAGGCCGCCTCCGCTTCGGGGATTGCGCCGATTTGCTCGCTCTCGAGCGCCGCTTGGAACAGATCGTCGGCCGTCGATGCGGCGCGCAGCGCGCGCTGCACGGAGTCGCGCGCGAGCGGCGCGATCTTCTCGCCGAGCTCGCGCACGTCGAAGTCGAGCAGAGTCTGGCCCGACTCGGGCTCCCAGCTGCTCAAGTGGTCGCGCACGATGACGCGGTCGCCGTCGATCTGCACGCGCACGGCCGAGAGCGGCCGGTCCGTAGGCAGCTGCTTCGCGAGCGCCTGCAGAGCTTTGGTGATCCGGCGCGCCGGCACCTTGGCGTCGCGCAGGCCTTTGGCCGTCCGCAGCAGCACGAGATCCTGAAACGAGTACGACGGGCGACCGTTGGCGTCCTGCTGCGGAGAGATGACGCCGGAGCGCGCGAGCGCGCGTACGCGGGGGACGGTGAGTCCGAGGAGCTCGGCGACCTCGCGAGTCGAGTACGCCTTCATGGCGCCTACTTGGCGGCGCGCTTCTTGGCGGCGACCTTAGGTTTCGCGACGGCTTTCTTGTCCGCGGCTTGCGCGGGCTTGCGCGAGGCGCCGGCCGCAAGGCTCGCCTTGAGCGCCTCCATGATGTCGATGATCTTATGCTCGGGCTCGGCGGTCGGCGCGACCGTGATGTCCTCACCCTCGATCTTGCGCTGGATCAGCGCGAGCATGCGCTCGCGGACTTCGTCCTTGTAGCTCTCGGGTTTGAACTCGTCGCTCGCGGCCTGCTCGACGAGCTGCGTGGCGAGCTTGACCTCGGCGGGCTTGAGCGTGGCGTCCTCGATGGGCACTTCGCTGAACGAGCGCAACTCGTCGGGGTAGTGGAGCTGCTCCATGACGAGGCCGTTCTCCATGGGCCGCACCATGACGAGATACTGCTTGCCGCGCGCGGCGTACTTGCCGATCGCCACACGGCCCGTGTCCACGAGGACCTGCGAGAGCAGCTTGTAGGCCTTCGCGCCGCCCTTGTCGGTGCCGAGGTAATAGACCTTGTCGAGATACCGGCGCTCGATCTGCTCGGCTTTCAGGAACTCGACGATGTCGATGGCATGCGTCGCCGCGGCCTCGAGCGCTTTGAGCTCCTCGGGCTCGAACAGCACGTACTGGTCCTTGGCGAACTCGTAGCCCTTGACGATCTCCTCGCGCGGCACGACCTCGCCCGAGCGCGAGGAGACGAGCTGTTGTTTGACGCGCGCGCCATCCTTCTTGTGGACCTGGTTGAAGGAAAGAGCGCTCTTCGACTCGGCGGCCGTATAGAGCTTGACGGGGATCGACACGAGGCCGAACGAGATAGTGGCAGTCGACAATGCTCGCGCTGGCATGGCCGGATCATATATCCTCGAAATGGCTGTGACAATAAAAAATACCGGCAACTTAGAGACTTATCGCGCAAAGCGAAGGGCGGATCGAACTCCCGAGCCCTTCGGCGCCGCCGCCGTCGACGGCCAGCGGTTCGTCGTGCAACAGCACGCGGCGCGTCGGACGCACTACGACTTTCGGCTCGAGTTCGAGGGCGTGCTCAAATCCTGGGCCGTACCGAAGGGGCCGTCGCCGAACCCGGCCGACAAGCGGCTTGCCGTGCAGACCGAGGACCACCCCGTCGACTACGTCAATTTCGAAGGCGTCATTCCGCCCGACAACTATGGCGCGGGAGCCGTGATCGTCTGGGATCGCGGGCGTTGGACGGCGCTCAACGACATCGCGAGCGGGTTCGACAAGGGCAAGCTCTTGTTCGAGCTGCGCGGCCACAAGCTGCGCGGCAAGTGGACACTCGTCAAGATCAAGCGCGGCAAGAAGGAGTGGCTGCTCATCAAGGAGCGGGATGCCTACGCGAGCAAAGAGACCACGGAGGACTATCCCGTGGACTCGGTGCTGTCGGGCCGCACCGTGGAGAAGGTCGGCGCGGGCGACCCGCGCGGCGCTGCGCTCACGGCGCGGTTGCGCAAGCAGGGGGCCCCGCGCCGCGAGCTGCGCGCCAAGGGCTTGAAGCCGATGCTCGCGACGCCCGGCAAGCCGTTCTCCGATGCGCGCTGGGTATTCGAGCTCAAGTACGACGGCTATCGGTTGTTCGCCGAGAAGCACGACGGCCAAGTGACGCTCTACTCGCGCGCCGGCAACGACTTTACGGCGACCTTCCCCGAGATCGTCGAGGTCGTCGCGGCGCTGCCATTCGCGCGGTTCGTCATCGACACCGAGGTCGTCGTACTCGATGCGCGCGGCACGCCGAGCTTTGCGCTCTTGCAGAAGCGCGGCCGCCTCACGCGCCGTGCCGACGTCGCGCGCGCTGCGCTCGATTTGCCCGCGAGCGCGTACGCGTTCGATCTGTTGGCGTTCGAGGGCTTCGATTTGCGCACGTTGCCGTTGGTCGATCGCAAGGCGGCGCTGCGCAGCATCCTGCCGACCGTCGGCGGGCTGCGTTACTCGGAGCATTTCGAGGCGCAGGGCGAAGCGTTGTTCGCCGAGGCCGAGCGCATGGGGCTCGAAGGCATCATCGGCAAGCGCGCAGCTTCGCCCTACTCGAGCAAGCGCTCGACGGACTGGATCAAGATCAACGCCGCGAAGTCGGACGACTTCGTCGTCGTCGGTTACTTGCGGCCCAAGCAAGGCGGCAAGGGATTCGGCGCGCTGCTGCTCGCGCAGCATCGCGGCGGGGTGCTCACGTACGCGGGCCGCGTCGGCAGCGGCTTCACGCAGCGCGACTTCAAGGCGCTCGAGCCGGCCCTGGAGG
>DATFFV010000368.1:0-14123 GCA_035249885.1 Gammaproteobacteria bacterium
AGCGCGGCGAGTTCGAGCTCGTCTACGAGGGCGGGCTCTCGCTCGAGGTCAACTTCACCGACTACCTCGACACGGGTTTGTTTCTGGATCACCGGCCCACGCGCGCGCGGCTGCGTGAGCTCGCCGCAGGAAAGGCGTTCCTCAATCTATTCGCCTACACGGCCACGGCGTCGGTGTTCGCGGCCGCGGGCGGCGCGAAGGCGACGACGAGCGTGGACCTCTCGCGCACGTATCTCGATTGGGCCCGGCGCAATCTCGATCGGAACGGCTTCCATGACCGGCGGCAGCACCGGTTGCTCCAAGCCGACGTGCTTGCGTGGCTCGAGGAGCCGGCGACCGAGCGCTATGACCTCATTTTCCTGGATCCGCCGACCGTGTCGCGCTCGAAGCGCATGGCGGACGAGCTCGATCTTCAGCGCGACCACGTCGCGCTCATCAAGGCGACGCTGCTGCGACTCGCGCCCGGCGGGCTCTTGGTTTTCTCGAGCAACTTCCGCAGGTTCAAGCTCGATGCCGCGGCCCTCGCTGATCTCGACGTCGCCGACGTGACGCCGGCGACGATCCCGAAGGACTTCGCGCGCAGCCCGCGCATCCACCAGTGTTTCGAGATCCGCGTGCGGCGCGACGCGGCGCGCGCGCGCCACAAGGCGCCGCGGCGCGTGCTATCGCTCCGGTAGGAAGCGCGCGCAGATGAAGAGCGCGAGCTCGTAGAGCGCGTACATCGGGATCGCGAGCAGCGTTTGCGAGAAGAAGTCGGGTGGCGAGAGCAGCATGCCGACGACGAATGCGCCGAGGAACACGTAGGGCCGCACGTCCGCGAGCGTTTTGCGCGACACGAGCCCCGTCCACACGATGATCACGATGGCGACCGGCACCTGGAACGCCAGGCCGAACGCGAACACGATGCCGAGCGTGAAGCTCAAGAAGGCGTTGATGTCCGTTCTGACCGCGACGCTGGCCGGCGCCGCGTTCGCGAAGAAGTCGAACACGAGCGGCAGCACGAAGAAGAACGCGAGCGCGACGCCGAGATAGAACAGCACGGCGCTCGACACGATGAACGGCAGCGCTACGCGGCGCTTGGACGCAGGCAGGCAGTAGTCCACGAGCTTCCAGAGCTGATAGAGCATGAGCGGCATGGCCGCGAACACCGCGACCCAAAACGTGGCCCGCAGGGGCGTGAGAAAGGGTGAGGCGATCTGCTTGCTGATGAGGTTCGAGCCCTCGGGCATGGCCGCCATGATCGGTTCGGCGACGATGGTGAACACCTCGTCGGCGAACGGCAGCAGGCACAGGAACAGTACGAGCAGCGAGAGCACGGCCTTGAACGCGCGCGAGCGCAGCTCGAGCGCGCCCGCGAGCAGGGTGCGGGCGGCACGCTGCGTGCCGGGGTCTAAGCGTAGGCTCGCCACAAGCGCCATTGTAATCGAGCCCGAAGCGGAGCTTCGGAAGCTGCGTGGGGGCCCGGGCTCATTCGTGTTTGCCGAGCCGCCGCAATGCTTCGGCGATCACGGCGGCGTCCATTTGATCCTTGGGGCGCGGTCCCTGCTTCGTTTTCAAGAGCCCCGCCAGATCGAGCACGCGGATCGGAACGCCGTCGATGGTCAGGGACACGACGTGTGGGCGCAGCTCGTCCCAACTCAGTCCGGCGATCGTGGGCATGACGTCCACGGTGAATTCGTCGTTGATGCGGATCGCATAACGCTTGTCGTCGGCAAACACGTCCTGCTCGGCCGAGAGCTCCGCCGCAGCCCGATCGGGGAGCCGCGACAGCGCTAGGATCCAACGGCGCGAGTTGTCGGCGGAGGGGTTCACGAGGATGTCGATGTCCTCGGAGAAGCGGCTGAAGCCGTGCGCGGCGATGGCGTAGGCGCCCACGAGCGCATACTCGGCGCCGGCCTCGTCCAGATAACGTGCGAGCGCTTTGACGTCCTCCCACGTCGCTGGGCGCGTGTACTCGGTCAACGGTGCTTCTCGACGACGGCGTCTACCGTCCAGCGGAACCGATCGGCCTCCATCTCGGCGGCCGAGTAGTAGATGAAAATTCCTTTGGGCGCACGCGTGCGGTATTGAGCCTGGCGGGCGAGTGCGGCGCGATCTTGCGGCGTGAGCGGTCGACCGTCGCGTGCTTGGCGGCGGCCGATAGTCCGTCGAATGGGTTGTTGACCGACTGTGGAGCTCATCGTCGTTCGCCCTGGTTCCGCAGCGTAGCCAAAGGGGGATGCGTCGGCAACGACTACGGCGCTCGCGCCCCCGCACTTTGTGCGCGGAGTGAACGTCTCTAGATCGGGCGCCAAGGTGCGTCCTGCGCTAATCTACCTTCGGCCGAGCGGGACCATTCTGCGGTCGGCGTGAAGAACCTCGGAGGTTGCAGCGTGAACCCGAAACGTCGCTCTCTCGTTGCCGAGGTCGCGGTCGCGCTGATACCGGCGGCGCAGGTCGTCGCGCACCACAGCCCCGCGGCTTACGACATGCAAGCCCAAATAACGGTCGCGGGGACGGTCGCCGAGTACGAGTGGGGTAATCCGCACGTCTACGTTGCGGTTCGCGAGGACGGCGGCAACCGCGTTTGGGTCGTCGAAGCCTTGCCATCGACGGCCATGAAACAGTACGGCTGGTCGCCGCAAACGCTCGCGCTCGGCGAACCAGTCGTCGTCACGGGCAATCCTGGGCGCAATGCCGCGCGCAGCGTCTTGTACCTGCGCACGCTGCGCAAGGCCGATGCGGTCCTGTACGACGCCGCAGCGGTGTTCGCGCCGTCGTCGCGGCCGGCCGCGGCCGCGCGCGCGAGCGGCTTGGCCGGCACCTGGTCCACGCAAGTCGGCCCCGCGTTCCTGCAATTCCTGGGCAACCAGGCGAGCTTACCGGTCACGCCGAAGGGCGCCGCGGCGATGGCCGAATTCGTCGACACGGTGAACCCCGGCGCCGACTGCGTGCCGTTCTCGGCCCCGATCTACATGCTGTTGCCGGGCTTCCGCAACATCGAGGTGCTTGCCGACGTCGTGCTCATCCGCGGCGAGGATGCGGCGGTCGAGCGTATGGTGCACCTCGTTGCCACGCAGGCGGGCGCGACGCACGCGGGCGCCACGGCCAGCGTGCACGGCCACTCCGTGGGCCGCTGGGAGGGTGCCGAGCTCGTCGTCGACACGACGCATTTCGCGGCGCATCGCATCGGCAATGGCGGCGCCTTGCCATCGGGCGCCGACAAGCACCTCGTGGAGCGGTTCGCGGTCACGCCGGAAGGCGGGCTCACGTACAGCTTCGTGCTCGAGGACCCGGAGTACCTCACGGCGCCCGTGACGGGCTCCTCGCAATGGAGCTACCGGCCGGACGTGCCGTTCGCGGCCACGCCGTGCAGCACCGACAACGCGCGGCGGTTCCTCGCCGACCAGCCGCGTCTCGAGACGCAAGCCCCGTAGTACCATACCCGGCGTACATGAAACGCTCCCGAATGGTGCTCGTGGCCGTGTTGGCGCTGCTCGCGACCGGGCTCGCGTCGGGCCAGTTTGGTCGGCGTCGCTACATGCCCGAGGACAACGTCGCGCCGCCGACGGAGTTCGTCAGCATGCGCTGGCACTTCGGCACGAACGGCGCGATCGGCCACATGGGCTGGTCGCACAACTACCCGGACTCCGAGATCAATTTGAACGAGTTCATCGGCCGCACGACGAAGATCGAGGTCGAGGACGCCTCGTATCGGTTGCTCGAGTTGAGCAGCCCGGAGATCTTCGACTTTCCGTTCGCCTACATCTCCGAGCCCGGCGAGATGGAGCTCACCGAGCCCGAGGTCGCGAACCTGCGCGAGTACATCGACCGCGGCGGCTTCATCCTCATCGACGACTTCGACACGTGGCACATGGACAACCTGCGCGAGGAGATGCTGCGCGTGTTCCCCGATCGCGTGTTCGAGCGGCTCAACGCCGACAACCCGATCTTCGATCTCGTCTACGAAGTCTCGAGCATCGACAGCATGGGGCCGTACGTCGCGGGCCGGTACCCCGCCTACTACGGGCTCAGGAATTCCGTGGGGCAAATCGCGATCGTGGCGTTGCACAACAACGACTTCGCGAATTTCTGGGAGTGGTACGGCTACCCGAACTATCCGCTGCAGCCGTCCACGGACGCGTTCCGCATGGGCACGAATTTCGTCATGCACTCGTTTACGCACTGAAGGAGGGAGCGATGAGACCGTACGATGCTCTGACACGGCGCGACTTCGTCGCGCGCACGGGTGCGGCCGCGGCGGCCGCGGGCTTTGTGGGCAGCGCCGCGCTCGAGGCGGTCGCGCAAACCGGCATTCCGCGCCGGCCGATCCCGCGCACGGGCGAGACCGTGCCCGTGATTGGTCTGGGCTCGAGCAAAGTCGTCGAGCAGATCGCCGCGAACGGCCCCGAGCCGGTGGCCGCCGTGTTGCGCGCGCTCATCGCGCACGGCGGTAGTTTCGTCGACACGTGGCCGCGCAACCCGGAGAACGACGCGGCGTTCGGCCGCGTGATCGCTAGACCCGAGTTCGCGGGCGACAAGCTCTTCATCACGAGCAAGATCGACAAAGTCGGGAAGGAAATCGGCATCGCGCAGTTCCGCGACACGCAGCGGCTGTATCAACGCGAGACGCTCGATCTCATCCAGATCTTCAGCCTCACCGATGTCGACACGCATTGGCCGAGCCTCGAGGAGTGGAAGGCCGAGGGCGCGGCGCGCTACATCGGCGTGACCGTGTCGCAGGACTCGCGGCACGCCGACCTCGAGCAGTTCCTGCGCCGCGAGAACCCGGACTTCGTGCAGATGAACTACTCGATCACCGAGCGCGCGGTCGAGGAGCGCCTCCTGTCGTTTGCGGCCGACCGCGGCGTGGCCGTCGTCATCAATCGGCCGTTCATGAACGGCGCCTATTTCGACCGGCTCGAAGGCAAACCGCTGCCCGAGTGGACACGCGAGTTCGGTTGCGAGACGTGGGCGCAGTTTTCGCTCAAATACATCCTCGCGAACCCGTCGCTGACCTGCGTGCTCACGGAGACGACCAATCCGCGTCACATGGAGGAGAACCTCATGGCGTCGATCGGCCCGATGCCCGATGCGGCGCAGCGGCAGAAGATGCGCGAGTTCATCGCGACCGTATAGCAAGGGGAGGGGCGCAATGCGAACCATCATCGGAGTCGTCGCCGCGGCGGCGGCCGTCGTCACGGCGTTTGCGATCGGCAGGCTGTCGGCGCAGGAAGGCGTGGCCTCGTGCCGCTTCTGTCCGTCGACGTACATCGCGCGCGGTGAGATCGCCGAGTACGAGGCCATCGGCCGCGCGACCAACGTCATCGATCAGCAGATGCGCGCGCTCGATATCGGCAAGGCGCAGGTCGAGGTCGCGCTCGTGCATCGCGGTAAGCTCGATGGTCCGACGCCGCGCTCGGTCGCGACACACGACCTCGTGAGCGAGGTGTATTACATCCTGAGCGGCTCGGGCACGAACCGCACGGGCCCCGACGTCGTGGATCCCCAGCGCCGGCCGCCCGACGACCGCGCCGTGCGGCTGCTGAACGGACCGGGCGCGAACGGCACCGACCTCCGCGACCCGGCCGTGCACGAGCTCAAAGCCGGCGACGTGCTCGTGATCCCGGCCGGCACGGGCCACCAGTTCACGAAAATCGACGACCACATCACCTACCTCATGGTCCGCATCGACCCCGACAAGGTCGTGCCGCTCATGGACGCCGCGGCTTCGCGCACTTACCTCGACGCGAACCGGCCGTAACGCGGTGGAGAACAATCCGTACGCGCCGCCGAAGGCGGCCGTCGCCGATGTCGAGCCTGCCGCCACCGACGCGCTTGCGTTCTTCCCGGTGTCGCGCACGAAGCTCGTCGTGATGTCCCTGCTCACGTTCACGCTGTACCAGCTCGTTTGGTTCTACAAAAACTGGGCGCTCGAGCGTGCCCGCGGCACGCCGGCCATGCCGATCATGCGCGCGATCTTCGCCGTGTTCTTCTGCTATAGCCTCTTCAATCGCATTCGCCGCCGCCGCAACGACTTGCCGAGCGCGCGGTTGCCGGCCGGTGTGCTGGCTGCCGGGTGGATCATCGTCACGCTTCTCAGCGGCGTGTACGACCGCATCGGCATGCGCGTGGAGGAACCCGCCCTCGTTTTCCTGGTCTCGCTGCTCCTCGGCTACTCGTCGGTGCTCTTCTTGATTCCCGTGCAGAATGCCGTCGACACGATCAATCGCGACGAAGCGCCGGGCCACGATCCGAACAGCCGTTTCACGGTGTGGAACTGGCTCTGGATGATCCTCGGCGGCGTCATGACGCTCGCGGGCCTGGTCGGCACGCTCTTGCCGGAGCCCTGACCGGGCGTTCGACCGGAGAGGGCGCCGCAATTTGCGCTCGCGGTGCCGGGCGCGGCATGCTGGCGCCGTCGCTACGCATCCAAGGGGGAATGCCCATGCCGATTCGTAAGCTTGCCTCGCTGGCCCTCGGTGCACTGCTCGTCGCTGCGCCGAGCCTCTCGCTGCACGCCGAGACGGCTACGCCGCAAAGCGTCGGCCTGTCGTCGGAGCGCCTCGCGCGCGTGCACGAGCTCGTCGAACGCACCATCGCCGCGGGCGAAATCGCGGGCGCCGTCACGCTCGTCGCGCGCAACGGCCAGATCGCGTATCTCGAAGCGCAGGGCGTCATGGACTTGACGACCAAGCGGCCGATGCAGCCCGACACGATGTTCCGCCTGGCCTCGATGTCGAAGCCCGTCGCGGCCGTCGCGATCCTCATGCTCGCCGAGGAAGGCAAGGTGCGCTTGAACGATCCCGTGTCGCGGTTCATCCCCGCGTACGCGAACCTCGAAGTCGGCGTGCTCAAGCCCGCGACGCCGTCCCCAGGTGGACCGCCGCCGGCCGCACCGGCCGCAGGACCCGGCGGCCCGCCGCCGAGCTTCTACACGGTGCCCGCGACGCGGCAGATCACCGTGCTCGATCTCCTGACGCACACGTCGGGGCTCATGAGCGGCCCCATGGGCAACTCCGTCGCCAACGCGGCGTTCAACAAACGTCACGACATCGGCGTGCGCTGGACCGAGGAGCTCGCGGCGTCGCCGCTCGAGTTCCAGCCCGGCGCGCGCTGGGCGTACAGCGCCGTGGGCGGCTTCGACTTGCTGGCCCGCATCGTCGAGATCGCGTCGGGGCAGGAATACAACGCGTTCCTGTCGCAGCGACTGTTCGGGCCGCTCGGCATGCGCGACGCCACGTTCTGGCCGAGCACCGAGCAGCGCTCGCGGCTCGCTACTGTCTATCAGCGCCGCGGGGGCGCGCTCGTGGCGAGCGACAACCCCGATTCGATGTCGGGCCAGCGGTACCGCGGGGGCGGCGGCGGCCTCATGGCGACGGCCGAGACCTATGCGCAGTTCGCGATGATGCTGGCGAACGGCGGGGAGCTCCACGGCGTGCGCATCCTGAGCCCGCGTTCGGTCGAGTTCATGGGCTCGGCGTTCATCCCGTCGACGCTGCCGGGGCGCCCGGCCGGTGAGGGCTTCGGGCTCGGCGTGCGCGTGGTCACCGATGCCGCGGCGCGCGGCACGTGGTTGTCCGAAGGCTCGTTCGGCTGGAGCGGCGTGTACGGCACGCACTTCTGGGCCGACCCCAAGGAGGACCTCGTCGGCATCCTGCTCGCGCAGACGGCGAACCGCACGTTCTCGTCGGACTTCGAGAACGCCGTCATGCAGGCGTTGCTCGATCCTAACGATTAGGCCTTTTGCGCGCGATAGGAATGCTCACTGCGCGCTGAGGCCGAGCTCGTCGAGCAAGGACTGCGGCCGGTACACCTTCGTGAGCGCCTCGCGCATGATCGCGGGGTGCACGGCGATGGCGCGATTCTTGGCCGCGTCGAACCAATAGGCGCCCGAGATCGAGTGGATGTTGCCGTCGAAGAGCACGCCCACGATGCGGCCGTCGGCGGCAATGAGCGGGCTGCCCGAGTTGCCGCCGACGATGTCGTTGTTGGTGCTCAGGTTGAACGGCGTCGCGAGATCGAGCCGCGAGCGTGCCGCGGCCCAGCTCGCGGGCACGGCGAACGGGGGCTGGCCCGTCGCGCGCTCGAACAGGCGCTCCAAGCGCGTGAACGGCTCGACGGGCACGCCGTTCTCGTCCCAGCCCTGCACGCTGCCGAAGTTGAGTCGCAGCGTGAACGTCGCGTCGGGGTAGACGCTCGTGCCGTACACCTCGAAGCGGGCGCGCGCGATCTGCTCGTGCGCGACCTCGACGACGGCTTCGATCTCCTCCTCATGCCACTTGCGCAGCGCACGCGCTTCGGCGTCCAAGCTTTGCGCGAGCGCGATGAACGGATCGTCGGAGGCGTCGACCGCCGCTTGGCCGCCGTTCCACAGCGCGAGCCGGACCGCCGGGTCGGCGAGCCTCGAGCCGTCGACGAGCCGCGTGGCGAGCTCGTCGGGCGTCTCGGTGCCGAGTAGGCGGCGCACGACCGGTGCGTCGGGGCCGAGCCACTCGCGCATGCGCTCGAGCGAGAACGACAGCGTGAGTCGCTCGAGCTCGGGATAGATCGGCACGGGCGCTCCCATCTGCTGCTCGAGGCGCGGTAGGAAGCCGTCGGTATACTCGCGCAGGCGGTCTGCGTTCGGCTTGGGCCGCTCGGCCGCGGCGCGCACGAGCTGCACGGCCATGCGATACAGGCGGCTGTTGAAGCCCGTGGTGCCTTCGATGAACTGGTACGGCAGCCACCGCGTGGCCTCGGCCGTCTGCGCGGCCTCGATGCGCACCCACGGGTCGCCGATCTCGGCGGCGAGCGCGCGGTTGCGGCTTGCCCGCAGGCGCAGGTCGGCCTCGGCGTCGTGCTTCGCGACCAGGAGCGCGTCGTCGAGCAGCGCGTCGAGCTGCTTGCGTTGCACCTTGATCGTGTTCTCGAGCCCGCTCAATGGATCCTGAACGATGCGCTGCGCCGCCTCGCCGGTCTTGCCGAATTGCAGATAGCGCCCGCGCAGCTCCGACGCGCGCAGCAGCGTCGGCGGCAGAATTCGGTCACGCAGCGTCTTGAGCTCGGCCACGGTCAGCTGGCGATTGGTGGAGCCCGGGTGGCCCGCGACGAACACGGGGTCGCCGGCTTCGGGTCCCGCGAAATCGAGCACGAGGTGCTCGGGCGTTGCGGCCGGCGTGCCGTTCTCGTAGGCGCGCAGGAACGCGAAGTCGAGGCACCAGCGCGGGAACTGGAAGTTATCGGGGTCGCCGCCGAACGCGGCGATGTCGGATTCGGGCGCGAACACGAGCCGCACGTCGTCGTAACGCCGGTAGTGATACAGCCAGTACTGGCCGCCGCCGTAGAGCGTCACGGCTTCGCACTTGCGCGGTGTGCCGGCGTTACGCGACGCCGCCTCGCACGCGAGCTCGAGCTCCGTGAGCTGTTGCCGGCGGCGCTCGTTGGCCGCGCGCGCGTCGAGCCCGCGCGTGGCTTCGAGCACCGCGGCCGTCACGTTCTCGAGCCGATCGAGCACGTCGGCGATTTGCACGGGGCAGCGAATCTCGCGGCTGCGGCCATCGGCAATGAAGCCCGTCTCGAGCAGGCTCGACTCGCGCGTCGAGTTTTGCGCGAGGCAGCTCGCGACGCAATGGTGATTCGTGAGCATCAGGCCGTCGGGCGAGACGAACGACGCGGTGCAGCCCGCGAGCCGCACGATGCCGCGGCGCGTGCGGTCGAGCCAGGCTTGGTCGATGTCGACGTCGTAGCGCTCCTTCACGAGCGCGCTCGGGAAGTTGTCGAAGGTCCACATGCCTTCGTCGGCCGTGGCGGTCGTTAGGGTGGCGGCCAGCGCCAGGCCGACCAGGGACGGGAACAGTCGCATCGGAGCTCCTCAGGATGGGCTCGCGGTCATGCTAACCCGGACGGTGGCGCTACGGCTTCGCGTAGCCGAAGCTCGCGACGACCTCGGCCGCGCCGGGCGTGTTGCGCAGCCAGGCGACGAACGCCCGCGCGGCCGCGTTGTCGTGCGCACGCGCGAGCAGCACGGCGTCTTGGCGCAGCGGCGCATGCAGCTCGGGTGGAATCTCGAAATAGGCCGCAACGTCTTGATATGTAATGACCTGAGAGAGCGCTACGAGCCCGAGGTCGGCGTTGCGCGTCTCGGCCATCGCGAACGTCTGGGCGATGCTCTGGCCGCGCACGATGCGGCTTTGCAGCGAGTCCCAGAGGCCGAGCTTCGTGAGAGTCTGCTGCGCCGCGAGGCCGTACGGGGCGAGCTCGGGGTTGGCGATCGCGAGCCAGCGGTAATCGCTGCGCCGCAGCGTCTCGACACCGAGCGGCGCGAAGCGCTCGCCGTCGCGTGTCCAGAGCGCCAAGCGCCCGACCGCATACGTGAACCGCGTCGGCGCCTCGGCGAGGCCGTCGGCCACGAGGCGCTGGGCGTGCTCCGCATCGGCCGAGAGCAGCACGTCGAACGGCGCGCCGTTCACGATCTGCGCATAGAGCTGGCCCGTGGACCCCGCGACGAGCACGAGCTCGTGGCCGGTCGCCTCCTCGAACAGCGGCTCGAGCGCTTCGAGCGGCGCGAGGAAGTTCGCGGCCACGGCGATCGTCGCCGAGTCCGCGAGCGCACGGCCCGTGGCGAGCAACAGCGTCGTCGCCGCGAGACCGACGCCGATCGCGCGCCGAATGTTCCGTGCCTCTCGTCTCATGGCCGCGAACCGTCCGCCTCGAAGCTCGTGATCAACGCTACATAGTAATACCGCGCGTCGCCGCGCCACGCAGCCCCGGCGGCGCGCTCGGGGAAATCGCCTGCGGCCAAGCGCGCGAAGCCCGTCTCGAGCGCGAGCCGGTTCGGGATCGCGTCCCACGTGAAGCTGCCCTCGAGGTGGTGGCCGATGTCCTTGCCGGCCGCTCCCGAAGAATCGTGCCAGCCCGAGCCGACCCACGCGTCGCGCGCGGCGTCGAGGCGCAGTGAGCGATACGACAGCATGCCCTGCCAACGCGGCGCGGGACGGAACGTGAGCCGCACGCCCAGGGAATCGAGGTTGGCGCGCGCTGCGATACCGTAGATACCCGTGGGGCCGAAGTCGAAGCGGCGCGCGCCGAACAGCGTGTTGAAGCGCTCGTTGCGGAGGTCGGCGGGGTCGCGATCGCCGCTCGCGCGGTCGTACTGCAACATGAGGTTCGGCGACCACGGGCGAGCGAACGCGTAGCCGATCTCGGCGTGCAGAAATTCGGCGCGATGGTCGAGGTCGCGGCGCGGGACGCCGCCGACGACGCCGCCGGCGTCGCCCCGCTGGAGCACGCTTTCGATCTCGTAGTTCCATTCGCCGGGCCGCGGCGCGCGGTACGCGCGCGCGCCGATCGACCAATGGTCGGCCGCGAGCGCGGGATCGCTGGCCGGGTCGAGCTCGTAGTCGAGCGCGTAGGCTTCGATGCGGTGGTCGCCGGGCCGCGGCGCGAATTCGTAGAACAGCCCGGCCAGCGACGAATCGCGTGCGCCGCGGTCGAGCTCCTGGTCGTTGTCGAGCACGGCGTCGAATTCCGTCGGCAGGAGCCGCATCGGCACCCAGTAGAACGCGCGCGCGGCCCGGCCGTTCTCGCCGCGCCACGACCAGTCGATGCCCGTGAACGATCCCACGGTGTTGCGATAGCGGTTCCGCGCCACGAGACGCCGCTTGCCTAGATCCGCCGTGACTCGGCCCACGCGCAGCGTGCTCCCGCCGCGGTGCCAGCCGACGTACGCCTGGATCGGCTCGAGCGTATTGGTCGTTGCGTTGGTGGCGAACGAGCCGGAGTCATTGAGCAGCGTGCGCGAATCCACGATCTCGCCGACCGCTTGTAAGCTGCCGCGCCGCCAGTCGACGGCGAGCCTGGTCTGGAGGGCGAGCGCCTGATCGCTGTTGCTGAACCCGGCCCGGTACTGCGGATCGAGCGTTTCGTAGCGCGTGCGCTGGGTACCCTTTAGCTCGAGCTCGGCAGTATCCGCTTGCGCGTGAGCGTTGAGCACGACGGCAGCCGCGCCGAGGGTGACGAGTGAGCGGACGCCTTTTGCGAGACGAGTTTCCGACGAAGTAACCACGTTGATTGGCCTCCCGACGCCGAACTTTACGCGACCGCGGGTCGCTTGCGGGTTCTCGTGGAGTGAGAAATGGGTTGCAGCAGAGGGATTCGGCGTCTCGCTCGGTCGTGGGGCCGTGGCATCATGTCGACATGCCGACGGACGTTCATTCGATTGCCGCCATACCTCCGGCGGCGACCGCTCGCACGGTGCTGCGCGACACCTTCGGCTACGCCGAGTTTCGCGGCCAGCAGGAGGCGATCATCGCCGCGGCGCTCGCGGGCCGCGACTCGCTCGTGCTCATGCCGACGGGCGGCGGCAAGTCGCTGTGCTACCAGATCCCGGCGCTCGTGCGCGACGGCGTCGGCATCGTCGTGTCGCCGCTCATTGCCCTCATGGAGGACCAGGTCGGTGCGCTGCGCGAGGCGGGCGTGGCCGCGGCGTTCTTGAACTCGACGTTGCGCCGCGGTGAGCAGAGTGAGGTCGTCGCGCGCCTGCGCCGCGGTCAGCTCAAGCTGCTGTACTTGGCGCCCGAGCGCCTGCTCCAGGAGGAGACGCTCGCGCTGCTGCGCGAGGTCACGATCTCGATCGTCGCGATCGATGAAGCGCACTGCGTCTCGCAATGGGGCCACGACTTCCGCGCCGAGTATCTCGGCCTCAACGTGCTCAAGGAGCTCTGGCCCGGCGTGCCGCGCATGGCGCTCACGGCTACCGCCACGCCGCCGACGCGTGCAGAGATCGTCGCGCGGCTCGACCTCGACGATCCCGACGTCTTCGTCAGCAGCTTCGACCGGCCCAACATCCGCTACCTCGTGCAGGTGAAGGCCGACCCGCGCCGGCAGCTCGGCGAGTTCTTACGCGGCCACCGCGGCGAGCCCGGCATCGTCTACTGCTTGTCGCGCGACAAGACGGAGGCCACGGCCCAGTGGCTCGTCGAGCAGGGCATCGCGGCCGTGCCGTATCACGCGGGGCTATCGGCCGAGACGCGCGCGCAAAACCAGCGGCGGTTCCTCAACGACGACGCGGTTGTCGTCGTGGCCACGATCGCGTTCGGCATGGGTATCGACAAGCCCGACGTTCGCTTCGTCGCCCATCTCGACCTGCCGAAGAGCCTCGAGTCCTACTACCAGGAGACCGGGCGCGCCGGGCGCGACGGCGAGCCCGCCGAGGCGTGGATGGTATACGGCTTGCAGGACGTCGTGCAGCTGCGCCAGTTCGTCGACGCTTCGGAAGCCGACGAGCAGCACAAACGCCGCGAGCGCGCGAAGCTCGACGCGCTGCTCGGCTGGTGCGAGGTCACGGAGTGCCGGCGTCGGCCGCTGCTCGGCTACTTCGGCGAGGAGCGCTTGGAACCCTGCGGCAACTGCGACAACTGCACGAGCCCGCCGGCGACGTGGGACGGCACCGAAGCGGCGCGCAAGCTGCTCTCGGCCGTCTATCGCACGGGCCAGACGTTCGGCGCGGCGCACGTCATCGACGTGCTGCTCGGCAACGTGACGGAGAAAACGGCGCGCCACCGGCACGAGCGCTTGTCCGTGTTCGGCATCGGCGCCGACCGGCCGGTTGCGCAGTGGCGCTCTCTGTTGCGGCAACTCGTCGTCAAGGGGTATCTGCGTGTCGACCACGAGGGCTACGGCGCGCTCGCGCTGACCGAAGCGAGCCGCGCACTGTTGCGCGGCGAAACGACGGTCAACGTGCGCGAGGACACCAAAGTGGCGCTCCGCAAGAAAACGCGCGGTCCGGCGGGTGACGTCGCACCCGAGGACCAGGACCTGTGGGAGGCCCTGCGCGAGTGCCGCCGCGAGCTCGCCGCAGAGCAGAACGTGCCGCCGTACGTGATCTTCCACGATGCCACGCTCAGGGCCATGCTCGCCGAGCGGCCCGGTGACGAGGGGGCGCTGCTCGCCATCAGCGGCGTCGGCCAGGCCAAGCTCGAGCGTTATGGTGAGCGGTTTTTGAGCGTGCTACGGGCCGCGCGCTAGGCGGGCTCGGTGAAGATTTGTGGCGGCCGTTGACGCTTCTCGACGGGGGCACCTATGCTCCCGGCAGGTGGGGGACGCCGTTGAGCGGGGACAATCGATGAACGAAACCAGGGTGTGGGCGAGGCTCGGGGCCGCCG
>DATFFV010000369.1:0-3543 GCA_035249885.1 Gammaproteobacteria bacterium
CTGCGCCCGCGGCGCGTTCCTCGCGCTTGATCTCTTCCCAGCGTTTCGTCTGCTCGGCGCTGTCCGCGACGGGCTCGACGCCGAACACGTGCGGATGGCGACGCAGCATCTTGTCGCAGATCGCGCGCGCAACATCAGCGAACGCGAACGCACCGGCCTCCTCCGCCATGCGCGCATGGAACACGACCTGGAACAATAAATCGCCGAGCTCGTCCTTGAGATCGCCGAGGTCGTTACGCTCGATCGCGTCGGCGACCTCGTAGGCCTCTTCTATCGTGTACGGCGCGATCGTCGCGAACGTCTGCTCGAGGTCCCACGGGCAGCCGCGCTCGCGGTTGCGGAGCCTCGCCATGATGCTCAGCAGCTCCGCGAGCGCCGTCGTGTCAGGTTGCGCCTTCATCGAGTATCACTTCCCTAAAGTCGTGGAGAATCGCCGCCGTGGCGCCCCAGATGCGAAAGCCTCCGTGTCGCAGCTCGTAGGTGCGCAGCCGCGCGCCGTGCCGCTCGAAGTACTCGACCGTGATGCTGCGCTCGTGAAGCACGTGAGCGAGCGGCAATTCGAATACACGCGCCACCTCGCGCGGGTCGGGGGTCGGAGCGAACGCCGCGTCGGTGATGAAGCCGACGACGGGCGTGACCGCGAAGCCCGTGCCCGTGAGCAACGCATCGAGCGAGCCCAGCACGTCCACCGCAGCCGGCGCGAGCCCAACTTCCTCGTGAGCCTCGCGCATGGCCGCGGCCGCCGCCGTCTCGCCCTCCGCGACGCGGCCGCCCGGCAGGCTCACCTGCCCCGCGTGGTCCTTGAGGTGGGCGGCACGCTCGGTGAGCAGCACGGCGAGCCCGTCCGGCCGCGCGAGCAACGCGAGCAGCACGGAGGCGGCACGCCCCGGTCGCTCGAGCACAGCTTCGAGCGCGGGCGACACAGGACCGTCGACGCTCGCGCGCAGCCGCTCGCGCGGATCGCGCGCCGGCCGCTCGGCCGCAAGCCGCGCGCGGATCTGCTCGACCGTCAGCGCCGTCTTAACCTTTGATTCCACCCTTCGTGAGCTCGAGCGGATCGAGGAGGTCGCGCAACTGCTCGGGCTTGAGCTGCGTCTGCTCGGCCGCGACGTCCCGAATCGCGCGGCCTTCCTTGTACGCCTGCTTTGCGATGGTCGCGCCCTTCTCGTAGCCGATGACGGGGTTGAGCGCCGTCACGAGGATCGGGTTGCGCTCGAGCGCCTCGTCGAGGCGCTCCTTGTTGACTTTGAACCCTTTGATCGCCGCATCGGCGAGCGCGTAGGACACGCTCGCGAGCAGCTCGATGCTCTGCAAGAGATTGAGCGCGATCACGGGCAGCATGACGTTGAGCTGGAAGTTGCCCGACTGCCCCGCGATCGTGATCGTGGCGTCGTTGCCGATGACTTGCGCCGCGACCATCGTGACGGCCTCGGGGATCACGGGATTGACCTTGCCGGGCATGATGCTGCTGCCCGGTTGCAGGCCCGGCAGCGCGATCTCGGCGAGCCCCGCGAGCGGCCCGCTGTTCATCCAGCGCAAGTCGTTCGCGATCTTCATGAGGCTCACGGCCGTCGTCTTGAGCTGCCCCGACAGCTCGACGGCCGTATCCTGGCTGCTCAGCGCCTCGAAGAAGTTTTCGGCCGGATGGAAGTCGATGCCCGTTTGTTTCGCGAGCGCGGCCGCGAGCTCGGCGCCGAACTTCGGATGCGCGTTGATGCCCGTGCCGACGGCCGTGCCGCCCTGCGCCAAGCCCGTGAGACGCGGCATCACAGCCTGCAAACGCCGCGTGTCGGCCCGGACCTGCGCGGCCCACCCGCCGAGCTCCTGGTCGAGCCGCACGGGCATCGCGTCCATGAGGTGCGTGCGCCCCGTCTTGACGATGCCCGCCACCTCGCGCGCCTTCGTGTCGATCGTTGCAATCAAGTGCTCGAGCGCCGGCAAGAGCTTACTCTTGAGCTCGATCGCGGCCGCGACGTGAATCGCCGAAGGGATCGCGTCGTTGCTGCTCTGACTCATGTTGACGTGATCGTTGGGGTGCACCGGCGAGCCGAGCGCCTGCGTCGCAAGCCGCGCGATGACCTCGTTCGAGTTCATGTTCGAGCTCGTGCCTGAGCCCGTCTGGAACACGTCGATCGGGAATTGGTCCTCGTGCATACCGTTCGCTACTTTGAGCGCGCTCGACTCGATAGCCGCCGCGATGCTTTCCGGCAGCAAGCCGAGGGCGCGATTGGTACGCGCCGCGGCCCACTTGATGAGCGCCAGGGCGCGGATGAACGCCGGCGGCATCCGCAGACCGCTGATCGGAAAGTTGTTGACCGCGCGCTGGGTTTGCGCGCCCCACAACGCCGACGCGGGCACCTGCAACTCGCCCATGCTGTCGCGTTCGACACGAAAATCGGCCGCCATGCGGACTCCTAGATTGAGCGAGCCCGCACGCTGCGGACTCGCGGTGTATGATGCGCACTCCGAAATCGCTTGTATAGGCTTCGGCGGCCGTTGGACTCCTCCACGCTTCTCGCTCTCTCGCCGCTCGACGGGCGCTACGCGCGCAAGGCAGCGCCGCTGCGCGACTACCTCTCCGAGTTCGCGCTGATCCGCTACCGCATGCTCATCGAGGTGCGCTGGCTCCAACACCTCGCCGACGAGCCCGCGATCGCCGAGGTACACCCGCTCGAACCGCCGCTCAAGGATTTCCTGAACGCGATCGTGGACAACTTCAGCGTCGACGATGCGACGCGCGTCAAGGCACTCGAAGCCAAGACCAATCACGACGTCAAAGCCGTCGAGTATTTCTTGAGGCAAAAGCTCGAGGGCGTCGCCAACGGCTCCACCAAGCTCGCTTCGTTCATCCATTTCGCTTGCACGTCCGAGGACATCAATAACCTCTCGTACGCGCTCATGCTGCGCGACGCGCGCCAACGCGTGCTGCTGCCGGCGCTGCGCGAGCTCTGCGTCGAGCTCCGTGCGCTCGCGCACCGCTACGCGGAGGTGCCGATGCTCGCGCGCACGCACGGTCAGCCCGCGACGCCGACGACGCTCGGCAAAGAGGTCGCGAACTTCGTCTACCGCCTCGAGCGGCAGGGCGAGCTCTTCGGCGCCGTGCGCATCGACGGCAAGCTCAACGGCGCCGTCGGCAACCACAACGCCCATGTCGCGGCCTACCCCACGGCCGACTGGCTCGCGATCACGGACCGCTTCCTCGCGTCGCTCGGCCTCCACGCGACGCGCTACACGACGCAGATCGAGCCCCACGACTGGATCGCCGAGTACTGTCAGGCCCTCATGCGCTGCAACACCGTGCTCGTCGACCTCACGCGCGATTTCTGGAGCTACATCAGCTTGGGTTACTTCCGGTCGCGGCCCGTGGCCGGCGAGGTCGGCTCGTCGACGATGCCGCACAAGGTGAATCCCATCGATTTCGAGAACGCCGAGGGCAACCTCGGAGTCGCCAACGAGCTGCTCGGCTTTCTCGCAACCAAGCTGCCCGTTTCGCGCTGGCAGCGCGACCTCACGGATTCGACGGTGCTGCGCAACATCGGTGTG
>DATFFV010000370.1:0-2360 GCA_035249885.1 Gammaproteobacteria bacterium
CGTCTTCGGCCGGCCGAAGACGAGGACGTCTTCAACTTCGAGTAGCGACGTCCTCGTCTTCGGCCGGCCGCTGCAGCCCCTGCTCCCAGTACTTCTCCCAGATCTGTGCCCATGGGCGCCCGTACATGTCGAGCACGTCGAGCTCGAACGTCGTGCCGGGCGCGACCGGCGTCGCGAGGCCGCGCACCGGGAAGATCGTCTGGATGCACTCGGGGAACACGTAGGGCTCGCCCTCTTCGAAACCGCTCGTCTTGACGAAGTCGCGCACGATGCGCACCGGCTCCGCGAGCGCCTCGGTGTCGTAGAAGATCGTCTCGTGGTTCAGGCCCACGAATTTGCCGTTCGCGTCGCGGTTCGGCGCGTAGATCTCGATCGTCTGCATCTTGCTCGAGAACTCGAACAGGCCGTGTGAGATCCAGCCCTGAATGTTCGAGGTCCACGTGACGAGGACGTCGCCGTCCCAGAAGCCGATCGTCTCGCCATACCAGCGCGGCACGTCGGCGCCGAGCCGTGGCGCGGCACCGTCCTTGTTGAAGTCGCGGCCGACGTGGATGTTGGTCAAGAAGTTGCCCGACGATGACGAGAGCACCTGCACGAGCGCCGGCGTCACCATGATCTGGTGCTCCTGCGTGCCCGCGAAGTGGTAGCGCCGCATGAAGCCTTCAGGCCAGCAGTACTGGCCCGGCCACTGCGCGTTGTTCAAGTTGCCCTCGTGGAAGAGCTGCTGCACGAGCCGCAGCTGATACTCCTCCGTCAACAGCGAGAGGATCGTCGGGATCTGGTTCATGAGCATGCCGTACCAGGTCCCGAAGGCCATCTGGATGTTGACGCGCCCGTAGCGGCCCGTCCATTCGCCGGGTACGGTCGCGTACGTGTGCTGCGTCGGTCCGCCGCGGCGACGCGCTTCGCCCCGCAACGCTTCGTAGTGGGCCTCGGCGGTGTCGAAGCCGTAGGGGCTCACGATCGCCGCGCGCGGATAGTCGCGATCGCAGTGGCCCCACGCAGCGGTGCGCGGCGGATCGTCGCCGATCGCGTAGAGGCTGAAGCGGCTCGCACCGCGCTGTTGCTCGAGGGCGAGCCCGCTATTGCAGCGGAAGTAACGCGGGTCGCTCCAGAGCGCGCGATCCTGATAGAAATCTTTCGTCGTATAGAGATCGACGGGCAGCGGCTCGATACCGGCGGGCGCGGCGCCGTTCCACGCGGAGCCGACGTCGAGCGTCTCACCCGGTTTGCCGCGCACCGCGAGCCGGAACGGGCCGACGACGGGGTAATCGTCGAGCACGTCGCCGAGCGAGCCCGCGTCGACGGTTGGATACGGAAGCTTCGGCGTCACGGGCGCGCCGCGCCCGATGCTCGCGCCACCGAGACGCGCGGTCGGCTGCGCGGCGACCGCCGTCGAGACGAGCAAAGACGCGGTCGCGATCGCTACGTTCGCCAGCTTCAACGGCTCCCCCTTTCGTGCCTGCGCCTTCGCGAGGCATTATGCCCTTCGATGCCACACGAAATCGTGCGGAAGGCGAGCCGCGTTGTCCTGGTGGCGGCGCTACTCGGCGCGGCGCCGGCGCAAGCCGTCGAGGTCGAGTTCGTGGCCATGTCGCCGGCGGACCAGTGGGACACGCGGACCTATCGCAAGATCTGGGACGAGTTCGGCGAGCGCATCGTCGCCGCATTCGAGACCGTGACCTGCCTGCCCTTCACCGAACCGCGCGTACCGGCGGTCGTGGCCGACGACGTCAGCCACTCGGGCGGGCCTAAGCATCCGATGCAGCTGCGCGGGACCTACACGCGCGCGATGAAGCAAGCGACGCTCGTCCACGAGCTCGGCCACCGGCATCTGTGGCAGCTCACCGAACGGCTCGACGACATCGACGGGCACATGACGCTGTATCTCGTGCTCGACGAGGTCTGGGCGCACGTGTGGGGCGAGCGGTTCGCGAAGGAACGCATCGCCGCGGAATCCCGCTGGGAGGCGAGTTACGACTACGCCCGCGCGTGGAGCTGGTCGCGCTCGCTGCCGCGCGCCGAGCGAGTCCGGCTCTGGAACCAGCTGCTCGTCCTCAACGGTTCTGCCGGCGCCTGCACGGCGCTGCTCGACGCCGCGCGTTGAGTTGGACAGAGCGGGGACCGCGCCTGCGGTCCCCGTTTGAAGTAAGCGAAAAACTAGACCTTACGCGAGCGCCGTCTTGAACAGCGCGAGCATACGGCCCCAAGCCTTCTCGGCCTGCTCGGCGCTATAGACTTGCGAGTCGGGCGGGCACCAGCCATGCGCGGCCGGGTACACCTCGATCTCCGCCTTGACCTTCGCATCGTCGAACGCCTTTCTGAGCACGTTCTTCGATTCGGGATCGTGCGCGTCGTCG